>JBFMBA010000259.1:0-4305 GCA_040755475.1 Thermodesulfobacteriota bacterium | reverse complement strand
GATGACGCCCAGATGGGAATCACCCATGTCATCCGGGGCGACGACCATGTGAACAACACGCCCAAGCAGATCCAGATCTACGAGGCGCTGGGCTATCCGGTCCCCCTGTTCGGCCACGTGCCCATGATCCTGGGCGCCGACAAGGCACGGCTCAGCAAGCGCCACGGCGCCACGTCGGTCATGGCCTACCGGGATATGGGGTATCTGCCCGAGGCGCTGGTCAACTACCTGGTGCGGCTCGGCTGGTCCCACGGCGACCAGGAGATCTTCACGATGGAGGAGCTCATCCGGGCCTTCTCCCTGGAGGCGGTGGGCAAGTCGGCGGCCGTATTCAATCCCGACAAGCTGCTGTGGCTGAACCAGCGCTATATCATGGACTATCCCGAGAACCGGCTGGTGGAGGCGGTCGTGCCCTTCTGGCAGGCGCGCGGCTTCGATCTGTCCGACCGCCGGTTCGTCACGAAGGCGGTCGCGGACCTCCGGACGCGGGCGAAGACCCTGCAGGATCTGGCCGATGCGGGCGTGTTCTACTTTCAGAGCGATGTGCGCTACGATCCCGAAGCGGCTGCCAAGTTTCTGACAACGGAGTATCTCGGCCATCTGGAGGCGGTGGCGCAGCGGCTGCCCGAGGTCGCGAACTACACCAAGGACGGGCTGGAGGCCTTCCTGCGCACCCTCGCCGATGAGCGGGGAACGAAGCTCAAGTGGATCGCCCAGGCACTCCGCGTCGCCCTGACGGGGAAGACCGTCAGCCCCGGCATCGACGAGGTGATGGTGACCATCGGCAGGGAAGAGACGATCGGGAGGATCGGGAGGGCGGTGGCCCACATCAGGGCCGCCGGGTCCTGAGAGTCGTCCGGACCCCCTGTCGAAGGGGCGGCCGGGGAGGAACCGATTCAGGCGATTTTCACCGGAACGAATTTGACCTTGACTTTTCGGCGGCCATTCATTAAAAGTGCCTGTCCTTTGAACGGTCCCATCGTCTAGTGGTTAGGACGCTGGCCTCTCACGCCGGAAACCGGGGTTCAACTCCCCGTGGGACTACCAATAAAAAAACAAGGGGTTCGGTAGGATTTCCAGCCCCTTTTCCATTTTCCCCGTCCCTTACACTATCCCCCGCACGGATGACAAAATACGTTCACAGCAGTTGAACAAATCGCCATTGGGCTGAGGAGATCAGCGACGTTCCAGGTTGTCGTCCGTAGCTCGATGCTGTCGATGTATAGAAGTCGGGGCGCTTCGTCCTTCGCCCGGCCTTCAGGCTACGTTATCCCTGTTTTCTTCCTGAGGTCTTCGACAAAGGGACCGCCGTCGCGCCAGACACGGCACGTATCGACCAGGAATCCAAGGACCATCCTTGCATGCGCTGACTGGTAATCGACGGGGTTGCGCGCCTGGTGCGCCCCAAAGCCCTGAAAGGCCGCCGGGGCCATCGCCAGGATGAGCTCGACCAGGTGGGCGCAGCCCCGGTTGCCCCCGGTGAGTTTTTTCACTTTGGACGTGAAACCTCTGGCGATGGTCAGGCCCTTGACGGGGGTCAGGCTGCCGATCGTTTCCCGGCACTCTTCCCGGGGAACGGTGATGAGATCCACATCCACGTCTTCGATGACCAGACTGGAGCAGTTCACCCGCAGTCTGGCGACCATGTGATGAACGACCCCCTTTGAAAAAGTCTCCCCGGTGATCACATGGGACTCCTGGAAACGTTCGTCCCTGAGCGAGCCTTCCACAATGATGCTGTCTCCGTCATACTCGTAGGTGCTCACTTCGATTTTCCGGGTGTGCACCTTTTTGCCCTTCGAGTTCCAGATCGCTTGCATGGTGTTCGAATTCTCCTTCCTTCTCCCCCGGTGCGGCTGGTCAGTCGGTTTCGTAGCAGGCCACGATTTCGCCGAAATAAAGCGTGTGATAGTCCTTCTTCGGATAGAGGGAGGAATCGAGATCCCGGTCCAGATGTGCCGGATCCATGGCGGATTTGTAGAGGATCTTGCACTCATAGTGGCGCCCCTGGACTTTGAGAATCGGCGAGGTGACCCGCCGGCCGTCGGCGGTTTCCAGATTGCACGCCTGAAACTTGTCCAAGTCCCGACCGGATTTGGATCCGCAGAAGGCCGTCTCTTTTCGCATGTCGCCCGCAGGGACCGTGACGGTAAAATCTCCGGCGGCCTCGATGATGCCGAAGGTGTGACGGGAAGACCGCACCGCCACCATCATGATCGGCTTCTTCCATATGAATCCGAAAGTGGCCCAGGCGATGGTCATGGTGTTGAGGGCCCCTCCCGCTTTGACGGTCAATAAGGCGCCCTCTTTGATCTTGCTCATACTGTCCTGCGCAACGCTCATGTAATCCACATCTTGCATGGCACGCTCCTTCCGTATCGGATACAATGGGATTCGAACCGGGCAGACCCGGTCCGGGCTTCTATAGCACACCTGATCGGCCGCGGCCATTCGATTCATCAAGGCCGGCGTCTGCATGCCATGCCTGCGCCATCCCTCTGATCCCCGGGCTTGGGTTGCCGTTCCGGTGTTGCGCATTTGGATGATGTTGTTTTTCCCTAATCGTGATATGGCTGACGCCACCCCTGAGGCGCAGTGGCAGCGCCCCCGGCAGGGCCTTTGCCGGACCCGCGGACCCTGCCTGGACAGGGTCGCCTGATCCGCCTGTCGGAAGCCTCGGGTCTGTTCATAGGGAGGAACGCATGAGCAAAGACGCGCCGCTGCAGACCCTGCCTCCGCGCCTCGTGTGGCTGCTCGCCGGCCTCACGCTGGGCTGGGGGGTTAACTGGCCGATCATGAAGGTGGTGGTGACCGAGATGGCCCCGATGCACTTCCGGACCCTATGTCTGATATCGGGGGCCGCGGGGCTTTTCGCCATTGCCCGTATGAACGGCCTGCCGTTTCGGGTGCCGAAGGGGCAATGGCCGCGGACGATCGTCATTGCACTTGTCAACACGATGGCCTGGAACATCTTTGCCGTCTACGGCATCCAGATGATGGCGTCGGGCCGGGCGGCCATCCTGGGCTATACCATGCCGGTGTGGAGCGTCATCATCGCCACCTGGCTTCTGAAGGAACCCTTCACGAAACGCAGGGCGCTCGGCTGTGTGCTGGGGGGGGCCGGTTTGCTGCTTCTGCTCGGAGAGGAGATCCGGGCCGTGGGGCGCTCTCCGCTGGGCGCGCTGCTGATGATCGGCGCGGCGGTCAGCTGGGCCATCGGCACCGTCATGATCAAGCGCTGGCCTGTCTCCCTGCCCGCTTCGTCTTTCACGGCCTGGCAGCTGCTGATCAGCGTTCCGCCCGTCGTCCTGTTCGCGCTGATCTTCGAGGGCGGGACATTCAATCCCTTCGCCCTGTCCCTGGGCCCGATGCTGGGTGTTTTGTTCAACGCGCTGGTGGTGTTCAATTTCTGCTACTGGGCGTGGATGAAGATCGCGATCGTTGCGCCGGTCGGCGTCTCCAGCCTCTCGGTCATGATGATCCCGGTGGTCGGCGTGTTCAGCGGGATGCTGCTGCTGGGAGAGACGCCCCACTGGCAGGACTACGCGGCGCTTGTCCTGGTGGTCACGTCGCTGGCCACGGTCCTGATGCCCGTCCGGCCGGCCACGCCGAAGTCATAGCGACAGCCGGGAGGCATGCCGCAAGGTTGTTGCCGAGGTTTCCCGTCCTGAACGGATGGCGAACAAGGAGGACCGTCGCCCCGGCAGCATGTCCAGGCGCCGGGTTCCCTTCGGCATCGGCGTTCGGGCGGAGTCCATCACCGGATCTCCGGCATGCCTCGTGAACGTCACGCGGTGCGGAGCCCGGCAATGCGCACAGGGAATGCCCGCGGGTCAGATACCCGCGCGCCGAAGGGTCAGCTCCAAGGCGTCGGGCGACGGTTTGCGCTGGTCGGCGTCGATCTCGCGCACGGTCTTGACGACCGCGGCCGAAACCGGCGTCTCCAAGCCGACCTCTCCGCCCATGCGGACGATGTGGCCGTTCATGAAGTCGATCTCGGTGCGCCGTCCCTTTAGCACATCCTGGGCCATCGAGGATCGCCAGTTGAGCTTGGGCTCGGGGCCGGGGGTCAAAAACCGGTCCAGTTCGCGGCAGGCGTCCGGCTGGTCGGCGCCGGCCCACTTCTGCGCCGGGGCGCCGCCGAAGTTCGGGATCCGATAGCCGAGCTTGATGCCGATGCGGGCCGACTCCGCGGCCAGGCGAATCGAGAGGGTGCGGCCCACCTCCGACGAGAGCACCTCCACCGAACCCAGGCCGGACATGGCCTGCAATGGATTGCTCATGGCGTTCAGGCAGAGCTTGGAC
>JBFMBA010000258.1:0-21257 GCA_040755475.1 Thermodesulfobacteriota bacterium | reverse complement strand
GGCGAGTGTCCGGATCTCCGACTGTCGCTTTTCCGTCGTATCGCAGATCGTGTCAAAGACGACCGCCCCGGGGAACCGCTTACGGATCAGGTTGCAGATCTCGGCATATTCCTCCAGGTTCTGCGTCGTCTGGGCGACGACGCAGACCTTGTCGAGTTCGGGCAGTTTCTCCACCTCTTCGGGAGAGCCGAGAACCGCGCCTCCCTCGCCGGCGAAACCCAGGAGGCCGTTTACCTCCGGGTGCTCCCGGTCACCGACGATCAGAACCGCATACCCCCTGGCCGCGTGCCTGCGGATGATCGCCTGCACATGGGCGACCTTGGGACAGGTGGCGTCGACGATCCGCAACCCCTTTTCCCGGATCTTCTTTCGATCGGCGGGCGAGATGCCATGGGCGCGGACGATCATGGCGGTGCCGGCCGGGGGATTTTCGATCTCATCGAGGGACCCGATCGGGACGATGCCGCGCCGGCGCAGGAGCTCGATCGTCTGGGGGTTATGGATCAGGGGACCGTAGGTGTAAATGATGCCGTGGTCTTTTTCTCTGGCCATGTCCAGGACCATGTCCACGGCCCGTTTCACGCCCATGCAGAATCCGGCGGTCTTTGCCAGCTTGACTCTCATCCCCGGTTTCCCCTTCCGTCCGTGCCGCTGCCCGGCGGTTTCTGGAGGCAGATAAAGAATTCCCGGTTCCCCGCCGGTCCTTTCAGCGGTGATTGGCAGCTTCCGAGCACCGCGAGCCCGAGGTGGATGCAGAACCCCTCGATCTCCGCCAGGACCCGCCGGTGGAGTTCCGGTTCCCGGACGACACCGCCGCGTTCCACCTCGCCCCTTTCCACCTCGAACTGGGGCTTGACCAGGGCGACCAGCAGCGCGCCGCCCCTGATCAGCGGGAGGACCGCCGGGATGATCAATTTGAGTGAGACAAAGGAGGCGTCCATGACCGCCAGGTCGATGTCGTCCGTGATCCCCGCACCGTCGTAATGGCGGATATTCGTCCGTTCGATGGGGACGACCCGCGGGTCCGCGCGGAGTTTCCAGGCGAGCTGGCCGTAGCCCACATCGAGCGCATACACCTTTGCCGCCCTCGCCTGGAGGAGGTAGTCGGTGAAGCCGCCCGTGGAAGCCCCCACGTCCAGCGCCACCAGACCGGCCACGGAAATCCCTAGGGCGTCGAGGGCACCTCGAAGCTTGAGGCCGCCCCGGCTCACATAAGGCGTCGTCTCGCCCCGGATCCGGAGGGCCGCATGGGCCGGGACAGGCGTTCCCGCCTTGTCCACCGGCCGGTTGTCAACCAGCACCGCACCCGAGAGGATCAGCGCCTGGGCCTTCTGCCGGTTGCCGGCCAGCCCTCTTTCCACGAGGAGAGAATCGAGCCGTATCTTTTGCGTCTTCGGATTCGCCATGTTCGTTGTGGGGTCAGGTCTTTAAATTTAGCGTTTTCATGGCAAAACGCTAAATTTAAAGACCTGACCCCGGTGTTTAGACCCCGGTGTTTAGAGCATCTCCCGGACTGCCGCGACGATCCCTTCCGTATCGATTCCGTAGAGCCGCCTGAGCTCACGCTGCGTCGCGTGCTGGGCAAATTCGTCGGGGATGCCGAGACGCCGGACGGTGACGCCGGTCAGCCGTCGCTCCATGAAAAGCTCCAGGACCGCACTCCCGAACCCTCCGACCAGGTTGTTTTCCTCGACGGTCAGGATTCGGGTCAGCTTGGCGGCCGCGCAGAGAAGCTCGGTATCGAGGGGCTTGACGAACCGGGCATTGATCACCCGGATGGGGATCCCTTCGGCTTTCAGCTGCTGGGCGGCGGCGAGGGCCGGATGCACGCAGGCGCCGATTGCGATGATGGCGAGCGCGGCGTCCGGGGGATCGAGGAGAATCTCCCCCTTTCCCAGGGGTATGGCCTGGATGTCCTCGTCCAGCGGCACGCCCACCCCCTTGCCCCTGGGGTAGCGCAGAGAAACGGGTCGGTCGCAGGTGACGGCGGTCTTCAGCAGATGCTGCAGCTCGTTTTCGTCCTTGGGCGCCATGACGACGATGTTCGGTACGGTGCGCAGGAAGCCGAAATCGAACAGGCCGTGGTGGGTCGGGCCGTCGGCGCCCACGAATCCGCCCCGGTCCATGGCCAGGACGACGGGGAGTTTCTGCAGGCAGACATCATGGATGATCTGGTCGTAGGCCCGTTGCATGAAGGTGGAATAGATGGCCACAATGGGGATGAACCCCTGGGTGGCAAGCCCCGCGGCGAAGGTCACGCCATGCTGCTCGGCCATGCCCACGTCGTAGAAGCGGTTGGGAAATTCCGCGGCGAATCGGTCCAGCCCCGTCCCCTCGGACATGGCAGCCGTGATCGCTACGATGCGCTCGTCCTGCCGGGCCAGTGCCACAACCGTCCGGCCGAACACGGAGGTATAGGAAGGGGCAGCCGGCGACCGGCCGCTGGAGACCGGTTCCCCGGTGTCGATATCGAAGGGGGGGACACCGTGAAACCGGGATGGGTCGTCTTCGGCGTGCTTATAGCCCTTTCCCTTTTGTGTCACCACGTGGACCAGGACCGGTCCTTCCAGATTCCGTACGTTCTCCAGGGTCCTGATGAGATGGTCGATGTGGTGCCCTTCCAGGGGGCCCACATAGGTGAAACCCAGCTCCTCGAAGATCGCCCCGGGGACGAAGAAGGTCTTGAGCGACTCCTCCACCTGACGCGAGAATTTCAGCATCTGCTCGCCAATGCCGGGGACCGATTTCAGGAAGGTTTTGACTTCATTCTTGATCCGTGTCACCGTCTGGCCGGTCATGATGCGGTTGAGGTACGAGGAAAGGGCGCCCACGTTCGGGGAGATGCACATCTCGTTGTCGTTGAGAATGATGATCAGGCTTTTCTTCCGGTCACCGGTCCAGTTCAACCCCTCGAAGGCCATGCCGGCGGAGATCGAGCCGTCGCCGATCACGGCGATGATGCGGAAATCCTCCCCCTTCATGCAGCGCGCTTCGGCGATTCCCGCCGCCGCGGAGATGGAAGTGCCGCTGTGCCCCACGTCGAACACATCGTAGGGGCTTTCCTCCCGCTTCGGGAAGCCGCTGATCCCACCTCGCTGCCGCAGTGTATCGAAACGGTCCTTTCTGCCGGTGATGATCTTATGGGCATAGGCCTGGTGCCCCACATCCCAGAGGAGGCGGTCCCGGGGCGTCTCGAATACGAAATGGATGGCCAGTGTGAGCTCCACCGTCCCCAGGGAGGAGGCGAGGTGGCCTCCCCTCCGGGAGACCGTATCGATCATGATTTCTCGGATTTCCTCTGCGAGCTCAACGAGCTCGGTTCGGCTGAGACGCCGGATGTCCTCGGGCAGATTCACCCTGGACAGAACGTTTTTCTGTTTTGGCTGGCTGTTTTTCGTGTCGGTCATCTTTTGGTGTCTTGCCTGCAAGGCCGGATGCTGCTCCTTTTTCGTCCTTTCATCCTTTTTGTCTGTGTGCGCATATACGACGATTCCGGATGCAATTCAAGCCTATTTTGCGGCACTTCCCGTCAGGAAGGGTGTTGCGCCGG
Organism: Thermodesulfobacteriota bacterium; assembly: GCA_040755475.1. Classification (GTDB taxonomy): domain Bacteria; phylum Desulfobacterota; class Syntrophia; order Syntrophales; family UBA5619; genus JAKAFS01. The sequence goes on along the minus strand of JBFMBA010000258.1, from coordinate 17,707 downwards.
AAAGTTCCCGTCCTCCAAGCGGGTCGCCCGGATGACGCCGGGCGTGCTCCGAGGCATCCCCTTTTCTGCCCAGGGGAACGGGTTTCTGTCCAGGGAGACGGGCGGGGGCAGGCCGATGGCAGCGGGCTGTCGCTCAGGATTTGCGCTCCAGGATGTACCGGGCGATCCGGCGCAGCGGCTCCGCCCGGTCATCGAAGGGGTCCAGTGACACAAGGGCGCCCGCGATGAGCGCCTCCGCCCGTGCTCGGGAGGAGGCGATGCCCATGAGCGCAGGGAAGGTGGCTTTGCCCCGGGCCGCGTCGCTTCCGGTCTGCTTGCCCAGAAGCGCACGGTCGCCCTCCACGTTGAGGATATCGTCGGCGATCTGAAAGGCGAGACCGATCTGCCGGCCATATTCCGAGAGCGAGGCCAGCATGTCGGGCGAGGCGCCGCCGAGGATCGCTCCCGCCCGGAGCGAGACGCGGATAAGCGCCCCGGTCTTCAACCGGTGGATCTGCTCGAGCGCTTCCAGGTCCACTGTTTTGCCGTCCGACCGGACGTCCAGGACCTGGCCCCCGACCATGCCGGACCAGCCCGCCGCCGCTGCGATCTCGGCGGCAACGTCAAGGAGCTGCTCCGGCGGGATGCCGGGCATCAGCTCCCTGCGGGTAAGCAGGTGAAAGGCCTCCGTCAGCAGGGCGTCGCCGGCGAGGATGGCGATGTCCTCCCCGAAGACCTTGTGAGAGGTGAGCCTTCCCCGGCGGTAGTCGTCGTTGTCCATCGCGGGGAGGTCGTCGTGAATGAGCGAGTAGGCATGGATGCACTCGAGGGCACAGGCCACCGGCATGACCGTCCCGTTGTCTGCTCCGACCGCCTCGGCGGCGGCCAGGCAAAGGATCGGTCTGAGCCGCTTTCCCCCGGCCAGGAGGCTGTAACGGGCTGCCTGAAAGATCGCCGGCGGGTCGTTCGCCTCGCCGGGGATGAGCGCGTCGAGGGCCGCATCGATCTGTGCCTTCCGGTCGGCCAGGTAATCCCGCAGCTGCCGCTCGTCATTCCGGTTCACGGTCTTCCCCCGCAAAGGGTCTGGTCACCGGCTCGCCATCCTGCCGAAGCAGAAGATCGACGCGCCGGTCGGCCTCATCGAGTTTTTTCGTACACAGGCGGGCGAGTCTGATGCCCTCCTCGAAGGCCTTGAGGGACTCCTCCATGGTCATCTCGCCCGCCTCCATGCGGTGGACGATCTCTTCGAGTTTTTCCAGCGCCTCTTCAAATTTTTCCTTACCCATAGGTGCTCCTTGCTTGATGAGAAACGGACCGGTTCCGATCCTCTGCCCTGCCGGCTGACACACCGGGCCGGCGTCACTGTTCCCGCAGGATGCCGGCGACCCTTGCTCGCAGGCTGCCCAAGGAAAGACGGATGTCGACCTCCTGACCCGTGGTGACCTCGCCTGCGTCGCGCAGGATCAGGCCGTCCGGGAGACGGCGCGTGATGCTGTAACCGCGCCCAAGAATCGAAAAGGGGCTGAGCGAATCCAGAAGTGCCATTGAGGAGCGCACCCGGTTTTTCCACTGCTGTTCCCGTCTTTCCACTGCTGTCCGAAGCCTTTCCCGGAAGCTTCCCACATCCCTGTGCATCTGGGCGATCCGTGTCCGTGGATTGCGGTGTTCCAGGCGGACGTGCAAATGGATGAGACCTTGGCGGCGGATCTTCCTGAGATGCGACAGGGCCATCCGCATCCGGTCGATGTTGTCGTCGAGCGCAATGCGGATCTCGGCGAGGCGCCGCTTCGGATCCCGCAGCCGCTCAGAGAGCGAGGCGATCCTGTCCCGGAGCCTCTGCGCCTCCCGCCGCCGGTGGCGGTTCATCCGGAGTTCAAGCGTCTGCAAGGTCTCGATCAGCTCCGTACGGAGCGGAACGACCAGTTCGGCTGCCGCCGAGGGGGTTGGTGCCCGGAGGTCGGCGGTGAAATCCGCGATGGTGAAATCCGTCTCGTGGCCGATCGCGGAGACAACGGGAATCCGCGACCGGGCGATTGCCCGGGCCACCTCTTCGGTGTTGAAAGGGGCCAGATCCTCCAGCGAACCGCCGCCCCGGGCGAGGATGATCACATCGATGCGGGGGATGTTCTGGAGATCGGCCAGCGCCCGGGTGATCTCCGCAGGGGCTTCCGTTCCCTGGACGCGGACCGGGGCGATCAGGATGTCGACCGAAGGAAAACGGCGGCCTGTGACGGTGAGTATGTCCCGGATGACGGCGCCGCTGGGCGAGGTGACGACACCGATCCGCGACGGGAGGAAGGGCAGGGGGTTCTTGCGGCTCTTGTCGAAGAGCCCCTCCGCCTCAAGCCGGGCCTTGAGCTGCTCGAAGGCCTTCTGGAGCGCTCCGATCCCTCTGGGTTCCACCGTATCGATGATCAGCTGGTACTCGCCGCGGGGCGGATAGACGGCAAGGCGCGCCCGGCAGACAATGCCCATCCCCTCCTCGACGACGAATCCGGAGGGACTCTTCCAGCCCGGTTTGGCATAGGGGCTGCGGAAGATCACGGCGCGGATCTGGCTTTTGGCGTCCTTGAGGGTGAAGTAGACGTGGCCCGAATCGGGCCGGCGCAGGTTGGAAACCTCCCCCTCCACCCAGAGGAGATCGAATCCCTTTTCAAGGAGTGTCCTGATCCGGTCGTTGAGTGCCGAAACGGTTAGAATCTCATTCATGTTTTCGCCCTCTACGCAGAAGGACTATCAAATATCCGCGGCCCTGACAAGGCGTAATTTGGGGCTGTCATTGGGGGGTGCATGCCGCCCGCACCCCGCTGCGGCAGTCTCTGCGGGCCGTTGCGCCGAAGCGGTGCAGGCCCGCCGGCGGGAGACGCCGGCCGGTGCTGCCATGGTCTGCCGATGCGCTGCGTTGACTTTTCCCCGCCCTTTCAAATATAATAAGGGAGAAGCCGGGGCTGTCGCAGGGCGGAAGCGGTAAGATCACCCCTCCCCGCGCCGGCGGCGGGAGTCATGGCATATCACGGGAGGCCTATGAAGAAGAAAGAGTATTTGCGTTCACCGGTCCGGCATATTGACATCACTTCCTTCGATGCCACCCCCATCGTTGAGGCGATGGGCGGGATGTCTTTCACGGCGCGGGATCTGGCGTCGGCTGCAGGCATCTACGACCGGATGCTCTCCGAGAAGCGGTGCGGCATTATCCTGACGGTGGCGGGGAGCACCAGCGCCGCCGGGTGCATGCAGATCTATACGGAGATGGTGAAGAACAACATGGTGGATGTCGTCGTTGCCACGGGGGCGTCGATCGTGGACATGGATTTTTTTGAAGCCCTCGGCTTCAGGCATTACCAGGGAACGCCCTTCGTGGATGACAAGGCGCTCCGGAAACTCTATATCGACCGGATCTATGACACGTTTATCGATGAGCGGGATCTTCAGGTCTGCGACAGAACCATCAAGAAGATCGCCGACGGCCTTTCACCCCGCCCCTATTCTTCGCGCGAGTTCATTCGGGAGATGGGGCGCTACCTGACCGACCATGCCGTCAAGCGGGATTCCCTGGTCCAGGCGGCCTTTGAGCATGACGTCCCCATCTTCTGCCCCGCCTTCTCGGACAGCAGTGCCGGTTTCGGCCTCGTTCTCCATCAGGTGGAGAACCCCGGGAGGCATCTCTCCATCGACTCGGTGAAGGATTTCCGGGAGCTCACCGAGTTGAAGATCAAGGCGGGGACGACGGGCCTGCTCATCATCGGGGGTGGCGTACCGAAGAATTTCGCCCAGGATACGGTCGTCTGTGCCGAGATCATGGGGAAAAAGGTCTCCATGCACAAATACGCCGTCCAGATCACCGTGGCCGATGTCCGCGACGGCGCCTGTTCCAGTTCGACCCTCAAGGAGGCCAATTCCTGGGGTAAGGTGGACAGCAGCTGCGAGCAGATGGTCTACGCCGAAGCCACTTCGGTTCTCCCGCTCCTGGCGAGTGACGCCTATCACCGGGGAAGCTGGAAGAAAAGAAAGCGCTGGCACTTTTCGCGGCTCTTCGGGGAGTGATGCCCTGCCCTGTCTCCGGATCAGCACAGGGGCGCACCTCTGGTTTTGACGAGCCGTTTCACCCGAAGCGGCCGTTGGCGCAGCAGGGTCCGGACACCGTTTCTTCCGGGGCTTGAGGCGGCGCGGCGCCCCCCGTGAAAAATAAAAAACCCGCTCTTTGCAGCGGGTTTTTGCACATCCCCGGATGTCTCCGGTGTATGTCCTGGTGGAGATGAGGGGGGTCGAACCCCTGGCCTCGGCGTTGCGAACGCCGCGCTCTCCCAGCTGAGCTACATCCCCTTTATTATCTTGATGAAAGTCACGTGTTATCGGACTTCTTCAGCGGGCATCGCGGGTGAGCATATATGATCTGCCGCGGGGCTGTCAAGCAATAGTTGGCCTTGCGAACCTCTACGGGTCTCTCACCAATTTGCGCATGTCGTCCGGGATCTTCCCGGTGCTTCACGGAAGAAACCCTCCTGGAATGCAGGCGCTTTTCCGTGATTGCCGGTTTTCGTCCACTTTTTCTTGACAAGGCAAAGGGCGTTCCCTATACTTCAACCGCCGTGGGCCCTATAGTCCGAACCCATTCGTCTATGGCGGCAGATGTGCACTACCGGACGATGCCGGACGGGGTGCGAATCAGCGGTGTCCATACATATTCATATCTGTGTCCTTGCACCCTGCGGGAGGTCATCGATGGCCAAGATCGACGCCTTTTTTCAGCTGATGCATGACCAGGGTGCATCGGACCTGCACCTCATCTCCGGCCAGCAGCCGGCGCTCCGGATACGCGGGGACATGGAGCGGATCAAATTCGACGTCCTGACCAACGACAGCCTCAAGGCGATGATCTACGAGATCAGCCCCGAGCACAAGATCAGGCAGTTCGAGGAGACGGGGGATGTGGACTTTGCCTACGAGATCCCCGGGGTCGCCCGTTACCGTGCGAACTTCTTCCAGCAGCAGTTCGGCTGCGCCGCGGTCTTCCGCGAGATTCCGAACCAGATCCGCACGACCCAGGAGCTGGGCCTGCCCTCGGTCATCTCCAAGCTGGCCACGCTTCCCCGGGGGCTGGTCCTGGTCACCGGACCGACGGGGAGCGGCAAGTCGACGACGATTGCGGCGATCGTCGACGAAGCCAACCGGCTGCGCAAGGACCACATCATCACCATCGAGGACCCGATCGAATTCGTCCACCAGAGCAAGGGCTGCATCGTAAACCACAGGGAGGTCGGAAGGCACACCCTGTCCTTTGCCGCGGCCCTGCGCGGGGCCCTGCGCGAGGATCCCAACATCATCATGGTCGGCGAGATGCGCGACCAGGAAACGATTTCGCTCGCCGTCGAGGCGGCCTCCACCGGACACCTGGTTTTTGCCACCCTGCACACGATGAATGCCACCAAGGCGGTCGACCGGATCATCGAGGTGTTCCCGGCCAACGAGCAGATGCAGATCCGCTCGACCCTCGCCGACAGCATCCGCGCCGTCGTCGCCCAGGTTCTCTTCAAGCGGATCGACCGGGGGGATCGCTGTGTGGCACTGGAGATCCTGATCGCCAACCCGGCCGTCCGGAACCTCATCCGCGAAGCGAAGACCTTTCAGCTTCCCTCCATGATGCAAACCGGCAAGAAGTTCGGCATGCAGCTTCTGGACGACGCCATCATGGACCTCCTGTCCAAAGGGTGGATCAGCGGCGACGAAGCATACATGAAAGCGAACGACAAGCAGCGTTTCCGCCAGTTCCTGAAGGATCCTCCGACGGACTTTACCGAGGCCTGAGCGGCCGGAAAGTTTCCGGTTTTCATGGGCGCCAGACGATGAGAAAGCAGGAGATCGACTATATCCTGGGCAGGATGCTCGATGCCCAGGGCAACGTCTCTGATCTGAACATCACGGTGGGCAAGCCCTTCCAGGTGGAGTGCGATGGGCAGCTCCTCGGTGTCCAGATGGATCCCCCCGTGACGGCGCTGACCCCCTTCCAGACGGAAATATTCGCACTGAATCTGATCAACCAGGACCAGCGGCTGACCGAGTCGCTGCTGGCCCGGGGGGCCTGCGATTTTTCCTATGAACTGCCCGGAACGGCCCGCTTCCGGGTCAACATCTTCTCCCAGAGGGGCCGCTTCTCCATCGTGCTCAGAAGGCTCGAGACCCGGATACCGTCCATCGGGGACATCAGCCTCCCCGACGTATTTTACAGAATGGCCGATGAGAAAAACGGGATCATCCTGGTGACGGGTGCAACGGGGTCGGGCAAGTCGACGTCGATTGCCGCGCTCCTGAACGAGATCAACGAGCACAAGTCGGTCCATGTGATCACGCTCGAGGACCCGGTCGAATTTTCCCATCCCCACAAAATGGCCACCTTCAACCAGCGGGAGATGGGGAACGATTTCGACACGTTTGCCAACGGGCTGCGGGCCGCCTTGCGGCAGGCGCCGAAGGTGATTCTCGTCGGCGAAATCCGGGACAGGGAGACGGTGGAGATCGCTCTGTCCGCCGCGGAGACGGGTCATCTGGTCCTGAGCACCCTCCATACGATCAACGCCGGCCAGACGATCAACCGCATCCTCGGCATGTTCACGACCGAGGAGGAGGCCCAGATCCGGGCCCGCCTGTCCGACACGGTCCGGTGGATTGTATGCCAGCGCCTCCTTCCCCGGGAGGGCGGGGGGCGGGTGGCGGCATTCGAGGTGATGGGGTCGAACATCCGCGTGAAGGATGCGATTCTCCATGGTGAATCCGAAGGAAAGCTGTTCCAGGACATCATCCAGGCGGGGGGGGCGTTCGGCATGGTCACCTTCGATGACAGCATCGTCGAACTCTACCGGCGGGGTCTGATCGATGAAAAGACGGCGAGGGCCTATGCCTCGAGCGGGGGACAGGTGGGCCGCGGCATCGACACGATCAAGAGCGGGAAGGGGCAGGCCACGACCGATCTCGGCAGGCTCGAGGTGGACCGGGATTACGGAAAGCCCGCGAGAAAATTGTAAGGATCCGGGCGGGGACGATCCCGCGGTGCATCACGATGCGGGTTGTCTCATCAAGGGGCGATGATGGCGGACGACAACAACCCGATGCAGGAAGCGGTTTACGGGCTTGACGATGCCCGGGACCTGTCCTTCGATCTCATGGGCGCGGAGGGTGCGACTGCCCTGGTCTGCGAATCCGATCCGGAGCTGCGGGAAAAGCTCAACCTTGCGCTGGCGGAGATGGGGTATCGGACCGCGATGCCGGTAACGGCAGCGGAGGTCGTCAGGGCCATCCGGTTTCACCTCTTTGATGTGGTGGTGGTCAATGAACGCTTCGATGCAGCCGACGCGCAGACCAATGGTGTTCTCCAGCACCTCCGGAGCATGGTCAACCCGCTGCGGCGGCGACTCTTTGTGGTGCTGGTGAGCGATGCCTGCCGGACGATGGATCACATGGCCGCTTTCGACCGGAGCGTCAATCTGGTGATTCATCGCGGGGACGTCGATCGCGCCGGCGGGATCATCGGGCAGGCGGTGGCGGACAACAGGGCCTTCTACCATGTCTTTCAGGAGACGCTCCGGAAGATGGGGAAGGGCTGAGTCCCGGAAGGTGCGACGATAGGAAAAATCCCGGGGACCGTCGACGGCCCCCGGGGCCGGGCTTCAGCAGCTGCAGGAACCGCAGGCGTTTTCCTGACTCAGGCTGGAGGTGAGCTTGAAACCTCCGCCCCGCGGTGTGGTGATGTAATCGACTGATATGGGTTTGACCTTTTCAAAAAGGGTCTTTTCGACCAGGTATGTGACCCCCTGATCCTCGAACACTTCATCGTCCGTCTTTGACTCATCCAGAGCCATGCCCAGGGAGGGCCCGGCTCAGCCGCCTTCCTGCATCAAAACCCGGATCGAGGGGGCATCGGCGCGGTTTTTCAGGAATTCCTTAATCATCTCGGTTGCCTTTGCAGATACTGTAAACATGGTTGTCTCCTTTTTTCGGACGGACCGCCGGTCCGTCGGTAGTGATTTAAATTTAACTATAAAAACCCGTTTGTCAACTTTTTTGTGAGCCGAGCCCGAAACGCACGCCGGCCGATGAAAGCAGACCGCCTGCCGCGGTGCTACATTTTGTGGCAGCGGTCGCAGTTCTCCTTTACGGTGAAAGCCTCCTTGCTATCGATATGACAGGCGCCGCAGGATTTTCCCTTCTCCATTTCCTCCTTGGTCACGCGCTTGTTTTTCGTCGAGGGAAGGTAGAGTTTGAGGTGGCAATCTCCGCACTTGTAAAGGCCCGCGTGGAAATCGTGGCTGAATTTCACGTCTCCGACGTCCTTGAGCTTGATTTCCACTTCCCTGGTGGGATGGCACTTTGTGCAGTCCTCCGTCTTGAAGGCCGCCTTGCCGTTGTGACAGGCGCCGCAGGATCTCCCCTTTTCCATCTGGGCCATGGTGACGACCGGCCTTTTGGGAGCCAGGTCGTAAAGTTTCGGATGGCAGATTCCGCAGTTGTTGGCATTGGAGCCTTTGAGGTGGGACTTGTGGCTGAATCGGACGGGTCCCGTTTCCTTGACCTTGAGTTGCACATCGGACACCTTGTGACACCGGATGCAGTTCTTCAGGTCGAATGCGCGTTTGCCGTTGTGGCAGGCGCCGCAGGATTTGCCTTTTTCCATGTCCGCCATGGTGAAGCTTTTCTTTCCCCGGAGATTGAATATGGCGTTATGGCAGGTTTTGCAGTTGTTCTTGATTCCCTCCTGTCTGAAGTGATCGTTGTGGCTGAACACAACATTGCCGAAATTGGGTATCTTCATCGTGACATCTTTGATGTTGATGGCATAGGCGAAGGAGCCGGTTAAAATCGTCACGGTCAGGATGAAAAACGCGTACCGCTTGTTCATGTTTACCTCCAAAAAAATAGTAAGACGTCGCCGCCGTGGCGCCCCCGATGCCTTTCATGTTGAGCGGGTTTCCACCTCTTCCCATCCGGTCCACATCTGCCGGAGGTGGGAAAAGGGCTTGTGCCCCAGCGTCGCCATATAGACATGGACGCACAGGAAGGCAAAGAAAGAGCAAGCGATCAGGTAATGGGCGTCCGCAAGGAACTTGATCCCTCCGATCAGGATGATCCATCCCCTCAGCGGCGCAACGTTCATCAGGAGCAAACCGGTGATGATCACCAGCGGCAGGAACAGGAACATGATCAGCAGGTAGCTCATCTTCTGGATGGCGTTGAACTTGTTGTCCGGCGTGGCGGTATGGGGGTTTTTCTCGCCGAGAAAGTAGTGGAAGAAATAGAACATCGCCTGGGTGAAAAGCCCGCGCTTGATATCTTCCGCGTTGGGAACATAGAGTTTCACGAGACTCCGGGCCGCAAAAAGGTAGTAGAAAAACCAGAGCAAGAAGGAAATCGACACGGTCACCCCGGCGACGTCATGCAGCCGGATCGCCGCCTTATACGTGCCGAAGATGTTGGCATATTCCGGAAAACGGATCTGAATGCCCGTGACGCACAGGGTGACGATACCCAGGGCGTTGAGCCAATGCCATATTCTGACCGGGGTCGGTGTGATGTATATCCGAGCGGCGGATGTTCCTTCATCCATGTTCAGTGGTCCTTTCTCCGGTTTCGGGTGATGAAGCGCAGCGTTCCGTGTAAAAGGGGCACCATCAGCCCGCTGGCGGCGATCAGGGCTCCGATGATGCTCAGGGTTTTGCTCCGGGTGAAGCCAATCATGTAGAAATCGGGCGTTCCGTAGAGGATATCCAGGATCGCCCCCTTTTCCACCGGCATGCGGCTGTATGTACCGTCCTGCTCTGGAAATGCCAGATCGCTTTCCTGCTGTGCGTTTGGTCCCGAAGCGTGACAGAAGGTGCAGTCCCGGCGGTTGTCGAGGATGTCGAAGTTGTGGGTGATCACCTTGGGCATCATGGTCCCCAGCAGGCTGAAGCTCCGGTATGTACCGCTCCTGTTGAATGTCTTCAGTTCACTCAGCGAGATGGTGCCATCGCCGTCCAGATCGATCAGTGCGCCGACCTTTTTCCCCGCCGTCAGAAAGGGAATCAGGTCCGCATATTCGGCAAGGGCAACCCCGGCCATGGGCGAGCCCGACACCTTCTTTACCATATACATGGATATCACATAGTCCTTTGACCCCGTGTGACAGGTGATGCAGGGGAGGGAGTCGATATGGAGCATCGCCTGGGGCAGCCACTTGGAATGGCTCTTGACCATCTGGGCATACTCGTGACACGTGGCGCACTTGATGTTGATGTCCCGTCCCGACACGGCCAGAAGGGGTTTGACGGCATGGGGTTTGTGGCAATCGGTGCATCCGGCGTACTTTCCATGCCGGCTTTTTTCATACTGGGCATAAACGGCCGCATGGCATTCCCGGCAATTGGCCCGGGAGGGCCGGATACCGTCCTTGGGGTGGCTTTTGGACACATTGCTGTGGCAGGAGACACACCCGATTCGGGCATGTGTGGTCAGCGCATATTTCGACGGATCCACATAAAGGTGTCTGGCTGTGTGGGTGATGGTTTCCCTGCCGTGGCAGGTGATGCAATCGACTTGCACCGCATCGGCCGCCGGTGCCAGGAGCATGTGAAAGAGCGCTGCTGATAACACAAAGAGAACCCGCTTCATCCGACCTGTTCCCCTTTCCCCCGTTTTTCGTCTGCCCGGCCCGCCCGGAGGTCGTCTCTGCCAGACCGATCCACATGAGTTCTTATCATATTGCCCTGCAGCAGTCAGCTGGTTTTTTTACTTTTTTGGGGACGGGACTGTTAATATTATTTACACTCTCTGCCCGATTAATTGCCCGATTTTGATATTATTTTAACACATGTTAAATAATTATACACCCAGGTGTAAATATATTTATCACTTCTTTTTACGGTGCCTTGCGGTCGAAATGGACGTGAAAGCGCATTGTGATTTTAAAGGGGCTGTATTTATTCAATATTTATTGTGCATGCCGACAGGCAGGGGACGGCCTTTTGTTTGGCATACTTATTGATATGTAGAAAAGTAAAAATCGGGAGATACCGGTTTCGGCGTGATTCGTGGAGCGATGACAAGAAACGATGATGACCTGCAGCAGGCCTCGCGTAAACGGGGCGAAGGAGGGAAGTGACATGAGAAAAGCCGCATTTCTATCTGCCATCCCCATGGTGGCGATACTGATACCGTTGTTCTTCATTATCGGCACGGTGATCTCGATTGCCGTGCAGGAAGGAATGGGTGTCCAGACGACGATACTGGTCATTATCACCCTTCTGGGCCTCATGATTCCCCTGACCTGGTTCATCGGAACCATGACGGCGATGATCTATTTCTATCTGAACCGGGCCGATGCGACCCGCAAGAGCCTTTCTGCACCGGTGCCGCTGCATTCCCAGCTGGGCCTCACCATGGCAGATGGTGGCGATTCCATCGAGAAGAAAGAAAAAGGGTGAACCGCCTTTCACCAGGTTCACCTGCCCGTTATCTCCCCGGCTGCCCGTCATGAGCGGATGCCGGGGATTTTTCGGCGGCCGGTCATGTGCTCCGGGTCGGCCGCCCTGTTGAGAGCACGATGGGTGATTGTGCGATTCGTTTGGAAGAGGGAGGAGATAGACGCATGGGAATCGATCGAAGGACTTTTCTAAAAGGCCTGGGAGTCGGCATCGCGGGGGCGGCCCAGGGGGGGGCTTTGTTGCCGGGACGCGGCGAGGCAAGCGTGGTCCCCGGAAACAGTGAATTTCTGGGGATTCTGGTCGATACGACCCGCTGTGCCGGATGCCGAAGCTGTGAGCTGGCATGTGCCGAGGCGAACAACCTGCCCATCCCGGATATCGGTGATGCATCGGCATTCGACAAAATACGCCAGACGTCGGAGACGGCTTTGGCCGTGGTAAACCGCTACAAGACCGACAAGGGGGAACTTTTTGCGAAGCAGCAGTGCATGCACTGCAATCAGCCGGGCTGCGTGTCGGCTTGCCCGGTGAAGGCCATGGAAAAAAGGAAGGAAGGGCCGGTCACCTGGGAGTCCAACTGCATTGGCTGCCGGTACTGCATGGTGTCCTGCCCCTTCGATATGCCGAGGTTCGAGCATTATAGTGCCACCCCCAAACTTTACAAGTGCACCCTCTGCTGGGAGAGGCTCAAGAAGGGTGAAAAGCCCGCCTGTGTGGACAACTGTCCGGCGGAGGCCCTCACCTTCGGGACGAGAAGGGAGCTGATCGAAGAGGCAAACATGCGGATCTACAAGACACCGAAGGAGTATATCTCTCATATTTACGGAGAGCATGAGGTCGGCGGAACGGGCTACCTTTATCTTTCATCGGTTCCCTTTGAGCAGATCGGCTTCCGGAAGGATCTGGGGAAGACCGCCTATCCTGAGTACACGGCGGGATTTCTCTACAGTGTCCCGATTGTCCTTCTTCTCTGGCCTGCCTTCTTGGGTGGAATCAGCGCGATCACCAGGCGTAAGGATAACGTAAGGAACAAAGAGGGAGGAAAGGCATGAACCAGATCACGACTACTGAGGAAGTCCGCAGTCTGAAGGACTTGTACGGCTTTATCCGGGGCGAACTGAAGCCGAAGGGGAAGGTGATCACCCCGTTCAATCTGATTTCCGCCCCGATCATCCTGCTCGGCGGCCTCCTGATTCTGTACCGCTTTATCATGGGGATGGGCTCGGTCGTCCACCATTCCAGCGAATATCCGTGGGGTATATGGATCGGGCTCATTGTCATGGTCGGGGTCGCCTTTGCAGGAGGCGCCTATGTGACCGCCTTCGTCGTCTACATCCTCGGAGGCGAAAGATATCATTCCATCGTGAGGATGGCGGTGCTCAACGGCTTTCTTGCCTATGTCTTTTATGCGGGGGCTATCCTGCTCGACCTGGGTCGATGGTGGAACATAGCCAATCCGCTCATCGGAAACCGGTTCGGGGTGAACTCCGTGCTGTTTCTGGTCGCCTGGCATTTCCTCCTTTACATGATCGCCCAGCTCATCGAGATCGCTCCGGCCTTTGCCGAATGGCTCGGCATGAGGAAGGCCAGGAAGTTCCTTGCCTCCCTCACCCTGGGGGCGGTGATTGCAGGGGTGACCCTTTCAACGCTCCATCAGTCGGGCCTGGGAGCGCTGTTTCTCATGGCCAAATGGAAAATCCATCCCCTGTGGTATACGGAGTTTATCCCGCTGCTCTTTTTTGTCTCCAGCATATACGCCGGGCTGTCCGTGGTGATATTCATCGGGACCGTGAGCTTCCGGGTGTTCGATAGGGACCGGATTGACGATGATTATCGGAAATCCTGGGATGAGATCATCATAGACCTCGGGAAGGCCTGCGCCATCACGATGTTTGTCTATTTCCTGCTGCAGCTTCTGATACTGGTGCACGGCAAAAACTGGGCTTTGCTCAATTCGCCGATGGGCTACTGGTACCTGACCGAGAGCATCGGGCTTCTGCTGTTTCCCGCCTTTCTTTTCGCCTGGGGGGTGAAATCCGGAAATCGCTCTCCCATCCGGATCGCCGCAGTCCTGACCATGATCGGGGTCATCATCAACCGGATCGATTATTCCATCATCGCCTACAAGTGGTATCTGCCGCTGAGCGAGAGATATGTTCCCTCCTGGATGGAGGTGGTCACCACCCTGGCCATTGTGTTTACGATGGTGTGGGTATTTCGATGGATTGTCAACCGGGTCCCCATCCTGAAAAAGCCGCCCCAATGGGCAATGGAGCAGGAGCGGGAAGAGGAAGCCGGGGGGCGGGAAGTTGCCTTTGCCCCTCAACTGGGACTGACCATGGCCGACGGCGGCAAATCTATCCATGAGCACAAAAGGGTGTGACTGGAATCGTTTGAGGTGAAAGGGGGTTACAATGGAGGGTTTCACGTATGTTGACATTTTTTCAACCAAAGGGATGGAATATCTGCTCGTCATCAGCGGTCTTCTTTCTTTCGCGCTCTTCTGGCGGTTTTTGAACAGGCCCGTGGCAGCGGTTGTCCGGGGGGCCGATAAGGTCATGTCGACCATCGGTGACTGGTTTCGTCTCCCTGCGGAAGGCGTGTTCTTTCACCAGGGACACAGCTGGGCCGCACCGGAGGGCGGGGAAATCGTCAGGGTAGGGATGGATGATTTTGCGCAGAAACTGTTGGGAAAAATCGATGCCGTACAATTTCCCAAGGTCGGCTCCGAGGTTACGCAAGGGGAAAAGGGATGGAGCCTGACCGTGGGCTCAAAGTCGATTGACATGCTCTCACCCGTGGACGGGAAGATAGTCGATATCAATGAGAAGCTGCTGCATTCGCCGGATCGTATCGGTCACGATCCCTATGGTGAGTTCTGGTTGATGAAGGTTCAGACGCCCAAAATGGCCTCCAATCTGAAGAACCTGTTGTCGGGCGAGCTTGCCGGAAAATGGATGGAGGGGGTCAGGGAAAAACTGCTTTCCCGGATGAATTACAACCTGGGTGCGGTATCCCATGACGGCGGTGTGCCCGTTGACGGGATAGCAAGAAACGTGGACGGGCAGAGATGGGATGAGATCGTCAAGGAGTTCTTCTTGATCTCATAGAAGTTCAAGATCGAAAGTGGACGGCCCCATGCGCGAGAAAGGGAAAAATTATCCGCTGATACCCGAAGATGAGCGCAAATGTATCTGGATGACAACGGGATTCATCCAGTACAAGCTGTGCGACAGAAACCATCAGTGTGAAATCTGCCCTTTTGAGCAGGCCCTGAAAAATGAGGAAAACGGAGAAGGCGATTTCCTTCAACCGGAAGAAGACTGGAAGGAGGGATCGCCCGACAGTGATCCCTCCATCCGGATCCACGGCGCTGTATTTTATCACCCCGATCATTGCTGGGTCAAAGTAGAAAATCCCGAAAGGGTGAGGGTCGGAATAGACGATCTGCTGACCCAGCTCCTGACCGATGTGAAGGTCGTCACGCTGCCGCGCAAAGGAAGCCTGGCCAGCGCGGGGGAGTGCGTTGCCCATATTATTCAGGCGGATTACATCCTGCCCGTTATTTCACCCCTCTCCGGTTCGGTTCAGGCCGTGAATCATCGTCTCATCCAGGAACCGCAGCTGATCACCGATGATCCGAGAGGGGAGGGCTGGCTGATCACCATAAGACCGAACAACCTGGAGAGTGAACTAAAAGACCTTCTTTTTGGCAGGGAAGCGGTTTCATGGTATCGAAGGGCAGAGAAGGAGATCATTGCCAGAACGGAACAGATGGTGAGGCACAACCTGGAATCGGTTGGCCCCACGATGCAGGACGGGGGGGTCAAGGTGGGCTGCCTGCAGGAGTTGCTCCGTATCGTCAATTCCAAGCAGAGGGCCCAGATCATCGACTCCTCCATCAACAGGTCAAGACATCTCAAGCGATCATGATCGAAACCGACCCGGCAGCACCGTTCTTCTGTCACAGCCAATCACGGCCTATCGTTTAGCGCCCCACCAGGAAAAGGGAAATCTCCTGCTGCCTTTGTCGCGCTGATTTGCCGTTACACCCTTCTGGCACCGGGGACAGAGTTCGGCGGGCTTCTGGTCGATATTCTCCACATAGGTGGAGGCATTCATCACGCATTTGGGCTGTGTACAGTGGATAAGCCCGAAGGTATGTCCCAGTTCATGAACCGCCTCTTTCATCAGCCGGTCGGTTGTCAGTGCCGGGTCTTCCGGCAAACCGTAGAACCGGTTATGCAGGCGGTGGGTGGAAACGGCCGCTCCGATTCCCTTCAGCTGGGCCTCTCCGAAAACAAAAGTCAGTATGGGAATGAAGAGATCCACATCGAGCACACCCAGGATCTTATCCGCGTCCGGGGGAGGCTTTGTGATTAACTGCTGGAGAATGAGGGAAGAGTTGTATTGGGCCCTGCTCCCGTCGAAGGCATCCATCAGTTTGATATTTAGCTCTTTTCTCTTTGTCTGTCGATGAAAGGTGTGAAAAACAAACTGCTCCAGCGGTTCAAGGTACGAATGATCCTGCAGTTCGATGGGCACAATGTAAATATAAGACATCGATATGGATATGTATCACAGCCCTTTCTTGAGACCATATTTTTCAATCTTGTTGTAAATCGTAAGCCGGCTTGTCTTGAGGATCTCCGCCGCCTGCGCGATATTCCATTTTGTCTGAGCCAGTATTTTCATGATCTGTTCTTTTTCTACCTCCTCGAGTGATTCTCCACCGGAAGAGGCTGTCGTGTTCTGAAAGGGAAATGAGATGTCGCCCACTTCGATCTGGCGGCCCTGTGCCACAACCATCGCCCTTTCGACGACATTTCTGAGCTCCCGAATATTCCCCGGCCAATCGTAACCGGTAAACAACTCCATCGCCTGCGGGGAAAAATCGGTCACCCCCTTGTTCATGGACTGGGCATATTTCCTTAAAAAATACCTGGCGAGCAGGGGAATATCCGATCTCCTTTCCCGCAGCGGGGGCAGGAAAAGGGAAAAGACGTTCAGCCGGTAATAGAGATCTTCCCGGAAGCTTCCCTCCCGGATCGCCTTTTCCAGGTCTTTGTTGGTCGCCGAGATCACGCGAAAGTTGACATCGATGGTCTTATCCCCTCCCAGCCTGGTAAAGCTTTTGGTCTCGATGACCCGAAGCAGATCCATCTGCATCTTTTCGCTGATATTTCCTATCTCATCCAGAAAGAGGGTCCCCTTGTCGGCCATCTCCAGTTTGCCCCTTCGGCGGTACAAGGCCCCGGTGAAAGCCCCCTTTTCATGACCGAAAAGTTCACTTTCCAGCAGACCTTCCGGGTACGCGCCGCAATTGATGGTGATAATGGGGAAATACCTCCGTGCACTTCGGCTGTGGACGGCACGGGCAATGAGCTCTTTGCCGGTTCCGCTTTCTCCCAGAATCATCACCGTCGAATCGGTTTTGGCGACCGTGTTGACCATCTCCATCACCTTCTTGATGGGAGGGCTTTCACCGACCACCTCGTCGGGAAGTATCAGCTCTTCGATCTGCTGGCGCAGTTGCGTGTTTTCACTCACGAGCCTTCGCTTCTCGATGGCGTTGCGGATGAGCCTGGTCAAATCGTCGGGATCGATGGGTTTGGTCACGTAGTCAAAGGCCCCGTCCTTGAGCGCCTGGATGGCGGTATCCACAGAGGCATAGGCCGTGATGATGATGGTGACGATATCCTTGTCAATCTGCTTGATGCGATTCTGGAGTTCGATCCCGTCCATGCCGGGCATCTTGATGTCCAGGAGCATGATGTCCCAGGGATTTTCCTGGAGCTTTTTCAAGGCGCTGACGGCGTCGGCCGCGGTGTCGACCCGATAACCGTCATCCTTGAACCATTGATAAAGGGAATCCCGCACCGACAGTTCGTCGTCGACGATCAGAATGCCTATCTCTTCCGGTTTCACTGTTCACCCCCTTGATGATTGCAGGCAATCATGGGTAATTGTTCAAATCTGATATGCCGGTCCGTCCTGAGGTTCCTTTTTGGGAGACAGGCGGGGAAGGATGATCGTGAAGGTGGTCCCCTCGTTGACCTTGGATTCGACCTCAATGACGCCGTCGTGCTGTTCCACGATACCGTAAACCAGGGACAGGCCGAGCCCCGTGTTTTTCGATTTCGTGGAGTACAAAGGCTCAAAGATGTAGGGTCGCACATCCTCGGGGATGCCCTGGCCTTCGTCCGTCACCATGATCCGAATCCGGTCCTTCTGCGTGCGGCAGTCGGTTTTGATGGTGATCCTCCCCCCGCGGGAGG
>JBFMBA010000257.1:0-3007 GCA_040755475.1 Thermodesulfobacteriota bacterium | reverse complement strand
GGCTGTTCCCGTCCCCTCACGAGGCCCTCCGAGCCCACCGCAAGGGGGTCCGCGCCCTCCTGACGCTCCGCCTGCACAACGAGTTGAAACATCTGCGCAAAAGCCTTGCCCTTACCGGTGACCTCAGGCTCTGGGCTTCGGCCTTCGGAGGCGCCAGGGCCCTGGAGGCGGCCCTCGCCGATAAGGTCTTGCACGAGCTCTTCGAGAAGGACATCCGGACAAAAGCCTCTTTCGAAGGGGCTGTCGAGGAGGTCCGCACCCGTATCCTGCCACTGGGCCAGGCCATGGTTCGCCGGGCGACCCCGCCGATCAGGGCCCTCTACGAGACAACGGAGCTGATCCGTTCCCTGGCAGGGGCCAACCGCGGCAACGGACCGGTTCTGTCATACCTGGCCGAGCTGCGGGACGCACTCGCCCGGCTCCTCCCCGCCGACTTCCTTATCCGTTTCGGGGAGGAGCGCCTGACGCACGTCGGTCGCTATCTTCGCGCCCTCGCGTTCCGCGCCGAGCGCGGCGCCGCTCATCTGGAAAAGGCCCGCGAGCGGGAAAGGGAAATTGCGCCCTTTGCCCGGTGGCATGAAAAAGCCCTGCAGGACCTCCGGGATGACGCCACGGACGCAAAACGGCAGGCGCTCGAGGCGTTCGGCTGGCTGATCGAGGAGTACAAGGTGTCGCTTTTCGCCCAGGAGCTGAAAACCGCGGTCCCCGTTTCGAGCAAGCGACTCGAGGCGGCGATGGGTGAGATCGGGCGGATGCTCTGATGAAGGGCCCGCACGGTACGGCCCGCCCGGGGCGGATCGACCCTTCAGTTCCGGCGCCGCGTCATGGGCGCCCGGCCGGCCCGGTGTCGATGGATCCGATCAGCTCCGCGATGCCTGTCATGCCGTGGCGGATTAGGTACGCCTCGATCCCGTCGATGACCTTCACCAGGGTCGCGGGATCCAGGAAATTGGCCGTACCGACCTGCACGGCTCTCGCCCCGGCGATGAGGAATTCCAGGGCGTCGGCGGCGGAGGTGATGCCGCCGATGCCGATGACGGGAATCTTCACGGCGCGGACCGCCTGCCATACCATGCGCAGGGCGACCGGCCGGATGGCCGGTCCGGACAGGCCGCCGGTCACGTTGGCCAGGTGCGGCCGCCGCTTCTCGATATCCACCGACATCCCCGTCAGCGTGTTGATCAGCGAAACCGCGTCGGCCCCTGCCGCTTCCACCGCCGTGGCGATCTCGGTGATGTCGGTGACGTTGGGCGTCAGTTTGACGATGAGGGGAAGGCCGGTTTCACGCCGGATGCTCCGGGTCACTTCGGCGGCCAGATCGGGGCGGGCGCCGAAGGCAACGCCGCCCTTTTTCACATTGGGGCAGGAGATGTTGACCTCGATGGCATGGACGCCCGGGGCGCCGTCGAGGATTTCCGCGACGCGCCGGTACTGGTCGATCGTCTCGCCGAAGATGTTGACGATCACCTTCGTGTCGAAGGCCCTCAGATAGGGGAGCCGCTCGGCGATGAAGGCCCGGACGCCGATGTTCTGGAGCCCCACGGCGTTGAGCATCCCGGAGGGGGTCTCCATGATCCGCGGCGGCGGATTTCCCGACCTGGGCTCGAGGGACAGCCCCTTGACGACGACGGCGCCGAGGCGGTTCAGATCCATATAGGACGCATACTCGCGTCCGTACCCGAAGGTCCCCGAGGCCGGCATGACGGGGTTCTTCAGGGCCAGGCCGCCCAGGCTCACGGAGAGGTCGGGGGAGGTGATGGGCTGCCGGCCGGTCGGTGCATGCATTGTCACGGCCCCCCTTGTTCGCAGGAAAGCAAGGAAAGGATCTGACGAATGTCAAAAACGGGGCCTTCCTCGCAGACCTTCCGGTACGCCCGTTCCCCTTCCGGCGTGCCCGTGGCGACCGCGCATCCCAGACAGGCTCCCATGCCGCATGCCATCCGCTCCTCCAGGGATACCTGGCAGGGAATCGGGCGGTCCGCCAGCAGCAGGGCGAGAGCCCGGATCATGGGCGCCGGTCCGCAGCCGAAGAGGGCCGTCCCCCCGGGATCATAGCCATCGATGTCGCCCTCGAGCAGACCGGTGACCGTTCCGTGAAATCCCCTGCTTCCGTCGTCGGTGGCGATCCGCAGATCGCACAAACCGCTCAACCCTGCCAGGCTGGCCGGCAGATCCCGGCTCGCCGCGCCGAAGTAGAAGACCGCATCGCCCGGATCCCGCTTTCCCGGCGATGCAAAGGCGCGGCGAAGGAGAAAATGCAGAGGGGCGACGCCCACCCCCCCGGCCACGAAAAGGGCCCGCCTGATTCCGGGGTCCATGGTGAAGCCTCTGCCGAGGGGGCCCAGGACGGACAGTGCGCCTCCCGGCTTCATGCCGGACAGGAGTCCGGTCCCCCGACCCACCGTGCGATAGAGAAGCTCCAGAAGGGCGTCCTCCCCCCGGCGGTGAAAATCGAACACGCTGAAGGGGCGCGAGAGCAGCGGCTCCATACGGCCCGCTTCGCGGACCATGACAAACTGGCCGGGGGACGGATCGGCAAAGGAAGCCGGCAGGCGGACGGTCATGTGATAATGGCCGGGTGCCAGGGGGCGGTTGTCGACGATCTCCCCGGCCGCCATTGCTTTTCCTTCATCCATTCGCGCCCTCCCCCGCCCCGGCGGAGTCCCCTCTGCAGCCCATCGGCGGAAGGTCCGCCCACATGATCAGGGCATCCTCACCGGTATCTTCGTAATAGGCAGGCCGGACACCGGCGACGGAAAAACCGAACTTCGCGTACATGCGCTGCGCCGGCCGGTTGGAACGCCGCACTTCCAGGGTTGCCCGCCGCGCCCCCTCGAGCCGTGAACGCCGGATCGCTTCATCCATCAGCCGGAAGGCGATCCCCTTGCGGCGCATGTCTGGCCGCACGGCAATCTTGTGGAGATGGAACTCGTCATCGACGCGCCAGTAGACAATATACCCCCAGAGGCCCCCCGCCCTTCCGTCAGGGGTACGGCCGACGAGCATT
>JBFMBA010000256.1:0-8675 GCA_040755475.1 Thermodesulfobacteriota bacterium | reverse complement strand
TTGCCGCGGCGGTGGAGACCGCGGCTTCGATGGGCGGGCTCATCATGCCGCCGGTGATGGCGGTCGCCGGTTTCGTCATGGCGGAGTTTCTCAATGTGCCGTACTGGAACGTGGTGCTGCGCGGATTTTCCCTCGCCTTCATCTACTACTCCACCCTCTCCCTGTCCATTTACCTGATGAGCGTGCGGCTGATGCCCGGCGAGCCGATCGAGGTGGACCCCGTTTCCTCCTACGACCAGCTCAAGACGGTCATCTTTTTCGCCGGGATCATCTTCCTGACCATCCTGATGGGGGCGCTCAATTACGGCGAGCAGCTCGCGGCGCTCTATACCGGGATTTTCATGTTTTGCCTCCTGGTCCTCGCCTTTCTGCTGTTCAAACTCATGCTGAGGGATCCCGTGGCGAAAAAGGAATCACTCCTGACGAACATCCGCGTCATGATCGAGACGCACGCCGAGATGGCCTCCTACCTGACGCTGCTGCTGGCGACGCTGGGGATCATGATCGGCCTGTTCACCGTGACCGGATTTATCAACCGCATGGGGAGCATGCTCCTGAAGGTCGGCGAGTGGCACATCATCGCACTCATCCTGATGGCCTGGATCTTCGGCTGGCTGGTCGGCGCCGGCCTGCCGCCGACGGCAACCTATATCGTCCTGGCGGTCATCATCGTGGAGCCGATGCGGAAGCTCGGCGTCGATCCCTGGATCGCCCATTTCTTCTGCTTTCTGATTGCGGTCTGGGGGGAATTGTCACCGCCGACCTCGCTCGCCGCGGCGGTCTCGGCGCGGATCGCCGAGGCGTCCTTCATGAGGACCATGTGGGAGGCGCTGAAAATGTGCCTGCCCATTACCATCATGACCTTTGCCATCTTCACCCGATCCGACTTTATCATCAACCCGGGGTGGAGACAGGTGGCAGATACGGCGCTCGTGGCGATCGCCTGCTCCGCCCTGACCTTCGCCATGTTCGGGCGGTTTTTCCGCAACCGGGGCTGGGACGCGGCGATACGCGTCGTCTATGCGGTCGTCTCGCTCCTGATGCTGTTCCACCCCAATGACAATGTGCCTCGGATGCTGGTCGTGATCACCCTTCCGGCGCTGATTTACGGCGTTGTACGCCACAAGCGGATCGCCCCGCCAAAGGGCAATATGGAGCCACAGCCCGCAGGATAGCGAAGCGGGAATGAAGAAGGATGCAGCGTAACGCAGCATCCTGACTTTTTACGATGCCGTCAATCGTCGAGGATGCGGAAGATCTCCGTGTGGTCCGCGGCGCCGCCCAGCGTCGCCTCGGCATCCGTCCATGATTTGAGCAGAACGTCGCCCAGCAGCATTCTGGAGTTCACACGCTTCGCCAGGTCGGTGGCGATGCGGATGTCCTTGCGCATCAGCCCCAGGCTGAACCCGGAATTGAACAGTCTCGACACGACGAACTGCATCATCTTGTTCTCGGTGCTGTTGTTTTTCCCCGTCGATGCATTCAAGACGGCGATGATCTTCTCCGGCGCAATGCCGAAATCGGCGCCCGCCTTCAGCGCCTCGCAGGCCGCAAGCAGACCCGCCGCCGAGACATAGTTGTTGAGCGCCTTCATCGCGTGCCCGGAGCCGAGCGTTCCCGTTTCGATGATCGACCTGCCCATGGTCTGCAGCAGCGGCTTCACCCGGGCGATCGCGGCGCTGTCGCCGCCGGCCATGATGGCCAGGGAGCCGGCAATGGCCCGCCTCACCCCCCCGGATACCGGCGCATCGATGAAGTCTATCCCCGCCTGCTGCAGCCGCGGCCCGATATCGCGCGTCATCGAAGGGTCAGACGAGCCCATATCGATCACGATCGCGCCTCGCCGGAGGTGGGCGGCCAGGCCGTCTTTCCCGCCGAACAGCACCCGTTTTACGACATCGCTGTCGGGGAGCATCAGGATCACGACCTCGCAGCTCCGTCCGATGTCCGCGAGCGTCGCCGCCGCCCGGGCGGCGGCGACCCGGCCGCACAGCCCCCAGATCGCCGCTTCGGAGATGTCGTACACATGCAGCGGGTAGCCATGCGCGGCAATCCTGCCCGCCATGGGCGACCCCATCCTGCCGATCCCGATGACGCCGACGGGGTACTTCCGGTCACTGGTTGTCATTTCACGCTTTCGACCTCCGTTCATAAGGAGTAGGGATAATCCAACTCCTTTTATTTCAGCAGGAAGAACAAGACCGGGATCACTCCCATGCAGGCAAGGGTCGTCAGGGAGACGACCGCGTTGCTGAAGACGGGGTCGGCCTCGTACTGCACCGAGAAGACGGTCACGAGAACGGCGGTGGGCATCGCTGCCTGCAGGACACAGATCGCAACCTGTTCCTGGTTCAGACCCAACGCCAGAGCGATTCCCCAGGCGACGACCGGCGAGAGGATCAGCTTGACGGCCGATGCGCACAACAGGGGCAATACCCGGCTCGAATCCAGGAAAAGCCGCAGTTGCAGCCCGCCTCCCACCACCATCATGGAAAGGGGGAAGGTGGCCGAGTTCATCAGCGAGAAGGTGTGGGACAGAAGCGACGGGATGGGCAGGTCGGAAACCACGCACAACATCCCCGCGCCCATGGCCAGAATCATGGGGTTCTTCAAGAGCGCAGCAGGCGTGATGCGGCCGGTCATGATGTACACCCCGACCCCGTACAGGAACAGATAGCCTCCCAGGGCGAAAAACAGGGCCAGGACCGTCCCCCGCTCACCCATGAAGGCAAAGCAGACGGGAAGCCCCAGGAAGATATGGTTGCCGTAGCTCACGCCCAGCAGGAAGGTCCTCCGGAGCCGGTCGTTAAAACCGAACAGCCGGGCGATCGACACGGCAAGGAGGTACATGATAAAGGTGATACCGAAACCGGAGGACATGAGCAGAAGCAGATCCCCGGTCGGGATCTTTCGCAGGCCGACGACGGCGTAGAAGGTGGTGACCGGAAGAAAGAAGTTGAAAACCAGACCGTTGACCACTTTGACCGGGAAAGGCGCCCTCTTCATGAGCAGGTAGGACGCCATCATGATCAGGAACATCGCGAAGACATTGCGCAGGGCTTCTTCCATGGCGGCAAGCATAGGTCTATCGGCGGCAGAGTGCAAGGCCAATTCTCAGGGGGGGCGCCGCACCGGCTGCTCAATCCGCCACGGGGACCGAAGCCCCGGATCGCCTCTGTCCTTTTTCCTATAATAATTGACATACCGGGATGTTTCTTCACATACGTCAGGGGAATGTTAAGGTTGTCTCACCATCCCCCTGGTTATCAAGGAGAAAGACCATGAAAAGCATTCCGGCACCCTTTTTCTGTCTGGCGGCGGGCGATCTGTACGATATTCCGATCGCACCGCCCGGCGTGATCGAACAGGCAATCCGGGAAGGGAAGGTCATCGCAGACACCCGGGTGACGGTCGGTCGTGTGGGGGCGGGTGCTGTCGTGCGCACCGGCGCATCCGGACCGCCGAAACATGGAAGCAGGCGCTGCTCAGCGCCGATTCCGTGGTCGACAACACCGCTTCCACCGGCATCTACCTCGACATACTATTTGGAAAGATGGGGCTGACCGAAGCGCTGAAAACCAAGACGACCCGCTACGCAACCGGTGCGGCGGTGCTGGAGCATGTGATCAAGGGGAAGGGCAGGGAGATCGGTTTCGGCGCGATCACCGAAATCAAGCTCTACGAGGCCAAGGGACTGACGTTCGTCGGTCCGCTGCCGGCGGAGATCCAGAATTATACGAGCTATGATGCCGTCCTGATGACCGGCGCCCCGTCCGTCGATGCGGCCAGGGCGGTGATGCGCCGTATCGCCACGCCGGCCGCAAAGGCCGCCTTCGTCTCCGGCGGCGTTGAATACGGTTTGTTCACAGCCGCCCGTCATCGGCAAATGTGAACGTCACGCTGCCGATGATCGTTTTCACCTCGGCCCTGCCTTCGAACTTGTAAGGCAGTCCCTTTCCGGTAATAATGGAAAGAAGGCTGCCGCCCAGGTTCTTGAACTCCGCAGAGACAGGCGCCTGCACCCGCGAGGTGGAAGCAGCGGGTATCAGAAGCTCCTTTTCCAGGCGGCCGACTCCGACCTCTTCACCGCTCAGGGTGATGGTGTACTCGAAAGACCGGAGCGTCAGATCGAAGCGGTTCGGATTGTGTACATCGATGCCGAGGATCAGCTGCAGCTCCTTCAGGGAACGGGGATTGACGGTGATCTCGCGCAGGCTGAAGGAGGGCTTTTCCAGTATCCAGTTCAGGCAGGACGCGAGAAAAACAGACAGGACCAACAGGAGCAGCCACCCCCGGAGCGCTCTGATCCGGCGCCTTTTCTTCATCTCACTCATCTCTGCTTTCTCCTTTCGAAAACGACGCTCCAGCCCGCCGGGTCGGGGTCTCCGGTCCGGTGGGAAAGATTGGCTTTTCGCCCTTTTTCATCCCATGGGGCGGGGCTGTAAGGACTTCGCTGCCGGGCCAAGACACAACCGAGGCAGCCGTCGTCCCAGGTCGCAACGGGGTTCAGATCCGCGTCAGCTGGCGGTACTTAATCCGGTGCGGCTGGCTGGCCGCGGCGCCCAGACGGGCCTTTCGGTCGGCTTCGTACTCGGAATAGTTGCCGTCGAACCAGAGGGTCGTGCTTTCCCCTTCGAAGGCAAGAATATGGGTGGCAATCCGGTCGAGGAACCAGCGATCGTGGCTGATGACCACCGCACAGCCGGCGAAGTGTTCCAGCCCCTCCTCGAGGGCGCGCATCGTGTTCACGTCCAGGTCGTTGGTCGGCTCGTCGAGGAGCAGGACGTTCGCCCCCTCTTTGAGCATCCGCGCCAGGTGGACGCGGTTCCGCTCTCCGCCCGAGAGCTGCCCCACCTTCTTCTGCTGGTCCGTCCCGGAAAAGTTGAAACGGGAAACATAGGCCCGGGAGTTGATCTCGCGGTTTCCCAGGACGAGGGTATCCCTCCCTTCCGATATGGTCTCCCAGATCGTCCGGTTCGGGTCCAGGACATCCCGGCTCTGATCCACGTAGGCCAGCCGCACCGTGTCGGCGATCCGGATCGTTCCCGAATCGGGCTTCTCCTGGCCGGTGATCATCCGGAAGAGGGTGGTTTTACCGGCGCCGTTGGGGCCGATCACCCCGATGATCCCCCCCGGCGGAAGGGAGAAGGACATCCGGTCGATCAGGAGTCGGTCGCCATAGGCTTTGCTCACCCCTTCCGCCTCGATGACGAGCTTGCCCAGGCGGGGTCCGGGCGGGATATAAATCTCCAGTTCCCGGTCACGGGTCTCCGTTTCCTGCGACAGCAACGCCTCATAGGAGGTGATACGGGCCTTGGATTTGGCATGGCGGCCCTTGGGCGACATGCGGATCCACTCCAGTTCCCGCTGAAGGGTCTTCTGCCGTCCGGTCTCCGTCTTCTCCTCCTGCTGGAGCCGCTTCTGCTTCTGCTCCAGCCAGGAGGAATAGTTTCCCTTCCAGGGGATCCCCTGCCCCCGGTCCAGCTCGAGGATCCAGCCGGCCACATTGTCGAGGAAGTAACGGTCGTGGGTCACGGCGATCACGGTCCCTTCGTACCGCTGGAGGTGGTGTTCCAGCCAGGCGACGGACTCGGCGTCGAGGTGGTTCGTCGGTTCGTCGAGCAGAAGGATGTCGGGACTCTGGAGCAGCAGACGGCAGAGGGCGACGCGCCGCCGCTCACCGCCGGACAGCACCTTCACCGGGGTGTCCCCCGGCGGACAGCGCAGCGCATCCATCGCCATCTCCAGGCGGGAATCCAGGTCCCAGGCATCCAGAAGTTCCAGCTTCTCCTGGACCTTCGCCTGCCGGTCCAGAAGCTTGTTCATCTGCTCGTCCGTCATGGGCTCGGCGAATTGTTCATTGATCGCATTGAACTCGGCGAGCAGGTCAACCGTCTCCTGCACCCCCTCCTCCACGATGTCCCGTACGCGTTTCGTTTCATCGAGCCTCGGCTCCTGCTCCAGAAAGCCGACCGTATAACCGGGGGAGAGGATCGTCTTGCCCATAAAATCCCCGTCGACGCCGGCCAGAATCCGCAGCAGCGAGCTTTTTCCCGAACCGTTCAGCCCCAGGACGCCGATCTTGGCCCCGTAAAAATAGGAGAGATAGATCTCCTTGAGGACCGGTTTCTTGTTGTAGACCTTGCTCACCCCGATCATGGAGTAGATGACTTTATTGGCGGGCTCGTTGGCCATGGCGTTCCTCCTCGTTGACGATACGTTGGGAAGGGGCTGAGGGCAGCCCCTTCGTCTCGTATCACGGTTATCATAGTATATTATCAGCAAATGCACGCGGAGGGAAGGATTTCGACAAGATCACCCCTTTGCCGTTTAGGATGATAAATCGCTACGGTATAGATTTTGGATTCAAATCGTGATACTAAACCTCCACAAGAAACAGCAGTTGACATTGTTTTGCCTGCCGCAGCAGTGTGCGGAGGAATTTCTAGAGTGGCTTTAGCGAACCGCTGATTGTGAGGTTCTATGATATTATCAACGTAGCCCTGTTCAAATAGGGAAACTGATGTCCGCCAAAGAAGCCATAGCCCGTATTAAAATCAACAAACTGCTGGAAGCAGCCGGTTGGCGCTTCTTTCCTGAAGGAGGGAAATCTGCCAATATCCGGCTGGAGCTGACTGTTGCCATAAAAACCACCGACCTTGATGCATTTGGCGAAGACTTCGAAAAAACCGAGCGAGGCTTTGTCGATTTTCTCCTGCTCGATGCCCGAGGGTACCCGCTCATTGTCCTAGAGGCAAAATCCGAAAATAAAAACCCGTTCATCGGCAAAGAGCAGGCACGAAAGTACGCCCGGTCTCAAAACTGCCGCTTCGTCATTCTCTCGAACGGCAATCTGCACTACTTTTGGGATCTCGAACGCGGTAACCCCTACCTCATTACCTCCTTCCCGACCCCGGATTCTATGATCGGCTATCAGAAGGTCACCCCCAACCCCGAACGACTGGGCGCGGAAGCGGTCGGCGATGACTACATTGTCCTGACTCAGCATCCGGCCTATCAATCTGATGCCGGCTGGAAAAGCGAGGCGGAACGTCCCGGATATATCCAGGTCAACAAACTCCGTTTTCTTCGCCCCTATCAGTTGAAAGCCATCCATGCCCTGCAGAGGGCAAGCAAAGAAGGCAAAGACCGCTTCCTTTTCGAGATGGCGACGGGCACCGGAAAGACGCTGACCGCCGCTGCCGTGATCAAGCTTTTTCTCCGTTCCGGCAACGCACGGCGGGTGCTTTTTATCGTCGATCGGATCGAATTGGAGGAACAGGCCAGGAAGGCCTTCAAGGCGCTGCTGTCCGCCGATTTCCAAACTGTGATCTACAAGGAAAACCGCGACGACTGGCAGCGGGCGGAAATTGTGGTCACCACGGTGCAGTCACTTCTTTCCAACAACAAATATCAGCATCTCTTTTCGCCCACGGATTTCGACCTGGTTATTTCCGATGAGGCGCACCGTTCCATCGGCGGCAATGCCCGTGCCGTATTCGATTATTTCATCGGCTACAAGCTGGGATTGACCGCCACCCCGCGCGACTACCTTCGCCGGTTCGACAAAACCAATCCATCAACGCGCGATCCGAGGGAGGCCGAGCGGCGCCTGTTGCTGGACACCTACCGGACCTTTGGCTGCGAGAGCGGCCAGCCTACCTACCGTTACTCCCTGCTGGACGGCGTCAAGGACGGCTACCTGATCAACCCCACGGTGGTGGATGCCCGGACCGGGATCACCACCGAGCTGCTCTCCGAGGAAGGGTTCATCGTCTCCTTCACCGACGATACCGGCGAGGACCAGCAAGAGACCTTCAAGCAGCGGGAATTCGAGAAACGCTTCATCTCCGAGGCGACGAATCAACTCTTCTGCAAGACCTTTCTCGAAAATGCCCTGCGCGATCCGGTCAGCGGCGAGATCGGCAAGTCCATCGTCTTTTCCGTCAGCCAGAACCATGCCGCCAAATTGGCCCAGGTTTTCAACCAGATGGCAGACCGCCTGTTCCCCGGCAAGTACCAGTCTGACTTTGCCGTCCAGGTCACGTCGTCCATCCCGGACGCCCAGCAGTTCTCAATCAACTTCGCCAACAACAACCTGCTCGGTTCCGGCAATTTCATCCCTGCCTACAAAACCAGCAAGGCGCGCATCTGCGTGACCGTGGGCATGATGACCACGGGCTACGACTGCACCGATATCCTGAATCTTGGCCTGTTCCGTCCGATCTTCTCGCCGACCGACTTTATCCAGATCAAAGGTAGGGGAACCCGCAACCACGACTTTCGGGAGCAGCTTTTCGATGAGGCCATCAAAGCGGGCATAGCACAGCCGCAGAAGACCGCCTTCAAGCTCTTCGACTTCTTCGCCAACTGCGAATATTTCGAGGAGAAATTCAATTACGATGAGGTATTGAACCTTCCCCGACCCCAGGGCAAGGCCTTCGATAACGGTAGCGGTAAAGGCCCAACGGTGGTCGGCGGCGCCTATGAGCATCTCGGGGAGGACATCCTCGCCTCGATGAAAGTGGAGGACATAGGTCCGGAGGGGATGAAAATCGACCGGATGTTCTTCGAGCGATTCGAGGACACAGTCCGGGAGAATGCCGAGATTGTCGCGGCCGTCGAGGCGGGGCAGTGGGACCGCGTCATCGACTACGTCAACCGCGAGGTTTTCG
>JBFMBA010000255.1:0-6947 GCA_040755475.1 Thermodesulfobacteriota bacterium | reverse complement strand
CCTCCTTTTCCACCAGATCGCTCCTGCCCCCCCTGGCAAACTGCTCGATGGAATCCTTCCGCTGTTTGACCACGGAGGAGAGAAGCTGGAGGAATTCGGTCTCCGACAGCCCGCGCTTCATCTCGATCTCCCGGTTGTGCAGACCGCTCTTGAGCATGCGCAGGGCCGACAGGCGGACCTTGTCCTTTCCCTTGGCCGCCAGCACCATCTCTGTGTCGATTCTCTCCTTGAATGCCATGATTCGTTCTTTCAGTGTTGACTTAAGTTAGGTCATCCTGGCCTTTTGTCAATCGGAAAAAACCATTTTCTCAGGCCAGCCCGTCCTTCAGCCGCAGACCGGCCAGCAGATGCATATGGAGATGAAAAACCACCTGCCCCCCCTCTTTGTTGCAGTTGATCACCACCCGGAACCCTCTCTGGTCCACCCCCTTGCGCCGGGCGACCTCCTGGGCGGCTGCCATCATGGCCCCGATTTCGGCCATTCCTTCAGGATCCACATCCATCAGTGTGGCGACATGCCTCTTGGGAATGATGATGACATGGACCGGTGCCATGGGGTGGATATCTTCGAACGCCAGGACCTTTTCATCCTCATACACCTTGCTGCTGGGTATGCTGCCGTCGATAATCTTGCAGAATATGCATTCCTCCATGCGTCACCCCCCTTCACCCTTTCATCCTGTCCGCCGCCTGCCCCTGTCAGCCGGCGCGGCTGCGCTACCGGACTTCCCTTGTGCGGGCAATGGCCTCGGCCAGCGACAGGGCGCCCGTATAGAGAGCCTTCCCTGCGATCACCGCGAAAACCCCCTCCTGTTCAACCGTGATGAGCTTTTCAATATCGCCGATCCCGGCGACCCCGCCCGAGGCGATGACGGGAATGCCGGTGGAGGCGGCCAGCGCCCGTGTGCCCTCCACATTGACCCCGGTCTCCGTGCCGTCCCGGGCGATGTCCGTATAGACCAGGGCCGCGGGCCGGTCTTCCGCAAACCGGGATGCCAGCGCCGATGGGGTCTGCGCCTGCGTTTCCGTCCATCCCTGGACGGCAACCCGCCCCTCCCTGGCATCGATGCCGATGATCACCCGGTCGGGAAACTCGCGGCAGGCCCTCCGGACGAACGCCGGGTCCCGCAGGGCAGCCGTCCCGAGGATCACCCACCGGACACCGGCCCGCAGGTAGGTTTCCACCGTTTTCATCTCCCGGATGCCGCCGCCGACCTGAAGCGGCAAACCCGTCTCCGCCGCGATATTTCCGATCACCTCGGCATGGCGGGGAACACCGGCGAGCGAACCGTCCAGATCGACCACGTGCAGACGTTGGGCGCCCTGGGTCTTCCACGCCAGGGACATTCCCACCGGATCGTCGGCGTAAACGGTTTCCTTCCGAAAATCTCCCTGGACCAGACGCACGCACCGGCCTTCTTTGAGATCTATTGCAGGAATGACGATCATGAAGAGCCTTCTTTCAGGAGTGACGGAATCCCTGCTGTGCAACACCCGCCCGGCGTGCAGGGAGTCCCGGCAGGAAAGAATGCTGTGCTTGAATCTGATGTTGCAGGACCGGCATCAGGGTCAGGGTCATGCCGGAAAGAGCGGGACACTCTGGCTCCCGGGATCCGTCAGGGCAGGCCGGGAAAGGTCTGAACGGTCCGTTCGACCCCCTCTCCCATCAACTCCTCTGCCGTCATCCACCGCCCTTTTCCCCTGTAAAAGGAAGAAATCTGGAAGAGGTCCTCCATCAGCGAACTCTGCGTCTTATCGAACGTACCCCTCCAGACGAGCGCCCCGTCGCTGACCCGCATCAGGTGAATTTCAAAGGTCACGGATGCGGGCTGTTCAACCGAGTAGGCAACCCCTTTTCTTTCCCTGAAGCGGTAAACAAATCCGGCCACGACGCCATCGGCCCCCAGCTCCATCCCCACCTCCCGAAGCACCTGGTTGTGGGGGGACGTAAGGGAATTCGCGGAGATCCGCCGGTAGACGGCGGCCACCCGCTCCCCGCCGAGCAGATGAAATTTCGGCTTGCTTCGGTTCAACTCCTCCAGGAAGAGCGTCTCAAGAATCCTTTCGGGATTTCCGGGCGACCTGACGGCATTGGCGGTGACCCCGCAGAGCGGACAGCGCACGGTACCGCCCCTTTCATCTTCAGGAGCGATATGCTGAAAAGGGACCACGGCTATGCGGTCAAACAGGAGCTTTTTTTCCGGGGCAGCCTCATCCGCCGGGCCCCGGTAATGGCAGCCCGCAATCAGCAGAAGAAGGAGGCACAGAAGGACAACTCCCCGGAAAGGCCAGGCATAAAAAGGTGGCTTTGTGATGGCGAACCTCCTGTCTTTCTCACACATCCAGAGAACCCTTCGTCGACAAGACCCCTTCGATGCGCCCGTCGATCCGGACCGCTTCCCGAAAGGCGCGGGCAAAAGCCTTGAATATGGCTTCCGCCTTGTGGTGCACATTTGTACCATAGTTGAGGATGACATGCAACGTCATTCCGCTATGATCTGAAAATGACTTGAAAAATTCGCGCAGCAGCGCGGGATCGAAATCCCCGATCCGCGCATCGCCGAGCCGGACCCGCCAGATCAGGTAGGGCCTTCCGGAAAGGTCGATCGCCACGCTGCAGAGGCTCTCGTCCATGGGAACCACCGCCGTGCCGTAGCGGCAGATCCCTTTCCTGTCGCCCAGCGCCTTCCGGACGGCCTGCCCCAGACAGATCCCCACGTCCTCCACCAGATGGTGCGCGTCGATGGCCGTGTCGCCCTGACTTTGCACCGTCAGATCGACCGAACCGTGCCTGGAAAACAGATCCAGCATATGATCGAGAAAGGGGACCGACGTGTCGATGCGGCCTTCCCCCCGCCCGTCCAGGCGGATCTCCGCCGAAACATCCGTCTCGGTGGTTTGTCTCCGGATCGTAGCCTTGCGCATAGCCGGGTCCTCCCTCAGATCACCTTGTTCAAGGGGTACTCGATGATGCCTTCGGCCCCCGCCCCCCTGAGCAGGGGGATCAGATCCCGGACCGCGCCGGCACTGACGATGGTCTCCACGGCCAGCCAGTCCTCGGAATAGAGACTGGAGATCGTCGGCGCCTTCAACGAGGGGAGGACGGCAACCAGCCGCGCCAGGTTCTC
The DNA here is from genome assembly GCA_040755475.1 of Thermodesulfobacteriota bacterium. GTDB lineage: Bacteria > Desulfobacterota > Syntrophia > Syntrophales > UBA5619 > JAKAFS01. Next base: position 3,819 of record JBFMBA010000255.1, on the reverse strand, counting down.
CCGCGAGACGTTCATCTTCAGCCCCACCTTCCCCATCGCCTCCAGCGAGCCGTTGAGGAGCATCCGGATCTGCTCGATCTTCTGTCTCTTCCAGGGGTCGGCCCAGGCCCCCGGGTTGGCGATCAGTTTGGTGTTGGTCTTCATCAGTTCATGGATGATCTTCAGCTTGTTCGCTCGCAGGGTGGTCCCCGTCTCGGTCACCTCCACCACGGCATCGACCAGCCCTTCCACCACCTTGGCCTCGGTGGCCCCCCAGGAAAATTCCACCTGGACATCGATCTTCCGCTCCGCGAAGTATCGCCGGGTGAAGTTCACCAGCTCCGTCGAAACCTTTTTGCCCTCCATGTCTTCAAGCGACGCGATGGGCGAGTCCTCGCGGACGACAAGAACCCATCTGGCCTGCCTCGTCGAGGTCTTCGAGTAGATCAGATCCTGAACAGCCACGACATCCGAATTGTTTTCGGTGATCCAGTCCTGGCCCGTCAGCCCCAGATCGAGCGACCCGTCCTCCACGTAGCGGGACATTTCCTGGGCCCGGACCAGGGTGCAGGAGAGCTCGTCGTCGTCGATGTCCGGAAAGTAGCTGCGGCTGTCATAGGTGATGTTCCAGCCCGCCGTCCTGAAAAGATCCACCGTTTTGGCTTCCAGACTCCCCTTGGGAATCCCCAGTTTCAATTTGTTCATCGGTACACGTCCTTCGGATCAAAAACCCTTTCTCCCTCATTCAGCCACGCGCCGTCGACCCACTTGCGGTAGAAGCAGGAGGGATAGCCGGTGTGACAGGCTGCGCCGCCCACCTGGCTGACTTTCAGCAGAAGCGTATCGTCATCGCAATCCAGCCGGATCTCCGACACCAGCTGCACATGGCCGGAGGTTTCCCCTTTCAGCCAGAGGCTCTGCCGGGACCGGCTCCAGTAATGGGCCTTTCCCGTCTCCAGCGTCTTGAGCCAGGCCTCTTCATTCATGTAGGCCAGCATCAGGACTTCGCCCGACTTATCGTCCTGCACCACGGCGGGAACCAGCCCATCCCCTTTTGTAAAATTCAGTCCCGTCACAGCCACCCCCTACTTCACACAGGGCTTTTCTTGCGTGCTGCCCCATTACGGCAACCCGCACAATAGCAGGTAATTATAGTATAAGCTCGTCGATGAATCAAGCATTTTCTGGCGTCCAATTAATACTTGACTTGGAAGTCAGCATTTACTATCATGCGGGCAGGTATTTCCTAAAATTATTTGCTCGTACATGCAGGCATACTGAATCACACAACCGCATCTTTGACATCCTTTTCATGATCGCAGTCACCTGAACACCGTGCGCAGGACGGAAAAAAAGCCGCTTTTCGGAACGGGTTCAGGTTGGGTTATAGCCGGGAAGTGGCTGCCGCGGAAGTGCCGTGCGGCAGCAGGAGCCGTCCCGACAGGAGGCAGAATCCACCAACTTTATGAGAGGAGGTATGGCCATGACTATGCAAGAGGTGAAAAGTGACAAGATCGGTCGTCGTAAGTTTATCAGAACGGCAGCAATCGCCGGCGGAGTGGCCGCCGCATCGACCCTGGCCTTTCCCATGGTCTCCAGGGCCCAGACCAACGTCCTGAAGGTGCAGGGCGCGTGGGGCGCCAAGGACATCTTCAACGACTTCGCCACGGACTACGTCAAACGCGTCAACGAAATGGCCGGCGGCCGCCTGAAGATCAACTACCTGATCTCGGGCGCCGTGGTCCAGCCATTCCAGGTGATGGACGCCGTCCACAAGGGGGTTCTGGACGGCGGGCACCAGGTCACCGTCTACTGGTACGGCAAAAGCAAGGTGGCCTCGCTCTTCGGCACGGGACCCGTCTTCGGCCAGAATGCCCATCAGGGGCTGGCCTGGATTTACTACGGGGGCGGCCAGAAGCTCTATGACGAGCTCCTCAAGATGCTGGAGATCAATGTCGTCGGGTTCTTCGCGATGCCGATGCCGACCCAGCCGCTCGGTTGGTTCAAGAAGGAGATCAAGGACGCCAAGGACCTGGAAGGCCTCAAGTACCGCACCGTGGGTCTTGCGGCCGACCTGTTCCAGGCCATGGGCGTCAAGGTCACGCAGCTTCCCGGCGGCGAGATCGTCCCCGCCCTGGAGCGCGGCGTGATCGAGGCCTTCGAGTTCAACAACCCGACTTCCGACAGAAGCTTCGGCGCCCAGGACGTGAGCAAGATCTACATGCTGGGCAGCTACCACCAGGCGGCGGAATTCTTCGAGATCCTCTTCAACAAGACCAAGTACCAGAAGCTGCCGAAGGAGCACCTGGCGATCCTGAAATACGCCGCGGAAGCGGCGTCGTCGGCCAACTACTGGCGGGGCCAGGATCAGTATTCCAAGGATCTTCTGTGGCTCAGGGACACGGCGAAGGTGAAACTCATCCGGACACCGCAGTCGGTCATGCAGGCGCAGCTCAAGGCCTGGGACAAGATCATGCCCGATCTGGAGAAGGACCCGTTCTTCGCCAAGGTCGTCAAGTCGCAGAAAGATTTTTCACACAGGGTCGCTTTCTACGACATCCTCAATTCCTGCGACTACAAGCTGGCCTTCGACCATTACTTCCCCAAGGAACTGGGGTTCTAGGTCGTCGGCTGCCGTTGAGCAAGCGGTCCGGCACAGGCATCAGGCGCGGCGCAACAAGCGCCGCGCCGCCTGCATCGGCCCCCCGCCAAAATCCCACGGAAGGACGACCCTATGGAGACAACGCTGCTCTTTATTGACCGCCTGAGTCAGTGGGTCGGTAAGGCCTTTGCCTGGTGCATCCTGGTTCTGACCTTTGCCACGACCTACGAAGTGTTCATGCGTTACATCATGAACGCCCCCACCGCCTGGGCCTTCGACATCAGCTACATCATGTACGGCACCCTGTTCGCCATGGCGGGCGCTTACACCCTTTCCCGCAACGGCCACGTGCGCGGGGATTTCGTCTACCGGCTGTGGCCCCCGCGCATCCAGGCGAAAATCGATCTGGTCCTCTATTTCCTTTTCTTCTTCCCGGGAATCCTGGCGCTGATCTATTCGGGTGCCGATTATGCCATCGAGTCCTGGAAGGTGCTGCCCTACGGCGTTACCGGACCCGCCGGCGAGATCAGCATCAACAGCCCCATCGGGGTGCCGGTTTTCCCCCTGAAGACCATCCTTCCCATCGCCGCCTTCTTCCTGCTGCTGCAGGGAATCGCCGAATCGATCCGCTGCGTTCAGTGCATGCGAACCGGAGAGTGGCCCCAGCGGCTGCACGATGTGGAGGAGCTGGAAAAGGAGCTGATAGAAAAACATCAACGCGAACTCGAGGCTAAAAAGGCCGCCCAAAAGGAAAAGGAAGCAGAGGGCGAGAAAAAGGAGGGCGAGAAATGAGTGATCCCGAAGTTGCCATGGTGATGATGGGGACTTTTGTCGCCTCGATCCTCCTGGGATTTCCCATCTGCTTCACGCTGGTTGCGATGGGCGTAGGCTTCGGCTATTACGCCTACGCCAGCTCCGACCAGCTCAGCCATATCTTTCAGAACCAGATCTTCGACCTGCTGGTGAACCAGTCCTACTCGGTGATGAAGAACGACGTCCTGGTGGCGGTGCCGCTCTTCCTTTTCATGGGGTACATCGTCGAGCGGGCCAACATCGTGGAGCGGCTGTTCTACAGCCTGAACATCGCGGCGCGCGTCATCCCGGGCGCCATGGCCGTGGCGGCCCTGGTGACCTGCGCCATCTTCGCCACCGCCGTCGGCATCGTCGGCGCCGTGGTGACGCTGATGGGGCTTCTGGCCTTTCCGGCCCTGCTGAACGCCGGCTACGATCAAAAGCTG
>JBFMBA010000254.1:0-16269 GCA_040755475.1 Thermodesulfobacteriota bacterium | reverse complement strand
TTCCCCTTCCTCTTACCGCTATTGCAGTTACCGGAGACCTTTGAACAGCGTCGAAAGTATGTCCCTGAAGCACGCATGGGAGATTTTTCGGGGCCCCTGCCCCCGCAGCGTAGCGCCCGCAAAGACGACTGTTTGAGCGCTTCAGCGCGAGTTTCGTCTTTGCAGCGAAGCGAGGAGGTGCAGGGTCGAAAAATGTCCAGCGTGCGGAGGGGACATGCTTTCCAAAGCTCTCCTCCTGCGGGATGCCGTTATTCCGGCTGGATCCCCGCATCCTTGCATACCTTCGCCCATTTGGCGATTTCGGAGCGGACGAAGGCGTCATATTCCTCCGGCGTGCTTCCCACCGGCTCGGCGCCCTGTCCTGCGAGGCTCTGCCGCACGGCGGGCGACTGCAGGGATTTCACCACTTCCGCATGCAACCGCTTGATGATCGGACGGGGCGTCTTGGCGGGGGCGAACATCCCGAACCCCGTCGACACCTCGAAGCCCGGCAGCCCCGCCTCGGCCATGGTGGGGATCGTGGGTGCGGCCGAGGAGCGCTTCGCACCCGTCATGACGACCGAGCGGATCGCGCCCGTCTGGATGTGCGGCAGCGCGGACGGCATGCTCGAGAACAGCATCTGCACATAGCCCGCCAGCAGGTCGATCATCGCCGGGCCGTTGCCCTTGTAAGGGACGTGGACCATCTTGATATCGGCCATGGACTTGAGCAGCTCGCCCGACAGGTGGCCCACGGTGCCCTTGCCCGACGAGGCGAAATTCAGCTTGTCGGGGTTCGCCCTGGCAAGCGCGATCAGCTCCTTGAGCGTTTTTGCCTGCACCGAGGGGTGCACCACCAGCACCGTGGGAACATCGGCCACCATGGAAATGCCGGCGAAATCGTTGATGGTGTCGTAGGGAATCCGCTTCTGCATGCTCGGGTTGATCACATGGCTGGCCGACACCATCATGATCGTGTAGCCGTCGGGGGGGGCTTTGGCAACGATCTCGGAACCGAGCATGCCGCCGGCGCCGCCGCGGTTCTCGATGACGACCGTGACCCCGAGGTTCTTGCTCAGCTCGGTGCCGATGGACCGCGCGATGATGTCCGTGTTTCCGCCCGGCGGGAAGGGAATGATGAGCCGGATCGGCCTCTCGGGATAGGCGGCCCGGGCCTCGGGTAACGCCCCCGAACACAGGAACAGCAGTGAAAAAACGACGCAGACCGATGACAGGATTCTGTTTCTTTCCATGGAACGCTCCTTTCTTTGCCTGTAGATTTGCAAAATCCCCGCCTGCGGGACATCACTTCCCCGGACAGGCGATTTGAGTACAGGGCGGGACTCACTGGACGCACACCCGGAACAGGCCCGCCGTCGGGAAGGGCGGCGCTGTGGGGCATGTACAAACAAAAAAGTGCCCCTGTCAAGCAGCAATCCCACATTGGCAGGCGCACTTTTTCGGTCCGAATAGAATAGAGGATCGCTCCGCGACACCTCGTGTCAAGCCATCAGGGAGAGGCCGATCAGACTCAGCGGCAGCTCACGCAGACCGCCAGATCCGCTGCCGGTACGCCGGTCGTGGCGCTGATGTATGCCAGTTGATCCTCGGGGGCGAAGTAACGGCCGCAGACTTTGCAGGCCTGCATCTTGAAGGTCCGGCCCCAGATCTTCCGCTGATCGCCGGTTTCCGTGGCCTCCATCTCGATGTGCCCCGAAGGGCAGACATAGGCGCAGGCGCCGCACCCGATGCAGTTCACCGAGTCCTCCTGGAAGGGGGTGCAGACATTCTTTTCCGTCCCCCGGTAGGAGAAGCCGATCGCGCTGACACCGACGACCTTCTCGCAGGTCCGCACGCACATCCGACAGAGGATGCACTTGGAATGATCGCTGTCCGGGGTGAACCGCGGTTCCGGTCCGATCCCCATCTCCTGGGCCATCTCCTGAAGCTGGACCGATTCGGGGCAGCGCGCCAGTAAAAGCTGGAGGACGAGGCGGCGGACGGCCATGACCCGCTCGCTCTTCGTGTCGACGGTCAGACCCTCGGCGACGGTGTACAGACAGGAGGTCACCACGCGCGTCCGCTTCCCGTGCTTGATTTCAACGACGCAAAGGCGGCATGCGCCGGAGGGTTCGAGCGACTCGTTGGAGCACAGGGTCGGGATGACGATGCCGTTCTCCCGTGCCACCTCCAGAATGGTCTGCCCGGCCTCCGCTTCGATCTTCTTGTTGTCTATCGTCAGATTGATCATTTTTCTACCCTTACCTCACGATGATTGCGTCAAATTTACAGCCTTCCCTGCAGGCGCCGCACTTGGTGCACTTGGCCTGATCGATGGTGTGCACCTTCTTCCGCTCACCGCTCGCCGCACCCGTGGGGCAGACCTTGGCGCAGACCGTACAGCCCGTACACGTGTCGGGATCCACGCTGTAGGTGATCAGGGCCTTGCACACCCCCGCCGGACAGCGCTTCTCCTGGATATGCTCCCGGTACTCGTCGCGGAAGTGACGGATCGTGCTCAGTACGGGATTCGGTGCGCTGTTTCCCAGGGCGCAGAGCGAGCCGTCGATGACGGCCGCGGAGATCTGCTCGAGAAGCTCCACATCCCCCTCCTGCCCCTTGCCGTCGGCCACATCGACCAGGATGTCCCGCATGCGCCGGACGCCTTCGCGGCAGGGAACGCATTTCCCGCAGGATTCATTGACCAGGAAGTTCGTGAAGTACTTGGCCACGTCGACCATGCAGTTCCGGTCGTCCATGACGATCAGCCCGCCCGAGCCCATCATCGAGCCGATCTTGGTCAGCTCGTCGAAATCCACCGGCAGATCGAGATATTTCTCGGGAATGCAGCCGCCCGACGGACCACCCGTCTGGATCGCCTTGAACGTCCGGCCGTCGGGAATTCCGCCGCCGATCTCAAAGACGATCTCCCGGAGGGTCGTCCCCATGGGAACCTCGACGAGCCCCGTGTTGCTGATCTTGCCGACCAGCGAGAAAATCTTCGTCCCCTTGCTGTTGTCGGTCCCGATGCTGGCATACCAGTCGGCGCCCCGGTTGATGATGAACGGCACGTTCGCCCAGGTCTCCACGTTGTTGAGGTTGGTGGGTTTGTCGTAGAGACCCCGGTCCGTGGCGTGGACGTATTTCGCGCGGGGCTCTCCTGCCCGCCCCTCCAGGGAGGCGAAAAGCGCGGAGGACTCGCCGCAGACGAAGGCGCCGCCGCCCCGGTTGATCTTCACGTCGAAGGAAAAACCGCTCCCCAGGATGTTCTTTCCGAGAAGGCCCGCTTCCCTGGCCTGCTCGATGGCGATGTGGATGTTTTTCACGGCGAGAGGGTATTCGTTGCGCACATAGATGTAACCCTCACTGGATCCGATGGCGTAAGCGCCGATGATCATTCCTTCGAGGACCAGGTGGGGGTTCCCCTCCAGGAGGCTGCGGTCCATATAGGCACCGGGATCGCCCTCGTCGGCGTTGCAGACGATGTACTTGGGCTCGCCCTTGGCCTTTCTGGTGGAGTCCCACTTCCAGCCCGCGGGGAATCCGCCGCCGCCGCGGCCGCGGAGGTTCGCCTTGATCACCTCCTGGATGATCTCCTCCGGCGTCATGCCGGTGAGGGCCTTCCCCAGGGCGCTGTAGCCGTCGATGGCGAGGTAGTCTTCCAGGCTTTCGGGATCGACCTTGCTGTTGAGGCCGAAGACCAGACGGGTCTGTTTCTTGTAGAAGGGCACATCGTCCTCGTGGACGATCTTCTCGCCCGTGGCGCCATCCACATAGAGCAGCCGCTCGATGATCTCCCCCTTCAGGAGGGTCTTGTCGATGATCTCGCCGGCATCCGCCAGTCCCACGCGCTGGTAGAAGATCTTCTCAGGGGAGATGATGACCATCGGACCCCGCTCGCAGAAACCGTGGCAGCCCGTGGTACGGAAATCGATCTTGTCGCCGAGATTGCGCGCGGCCAGTTCCTCGCGGAAATTGTCCACGAGCTTCTGGGTTCCGTAGGCCAGGCACCCGGTCCCGACGCACACGGTAATGCAGGGCTTCTTCGGGTCGCGGCCCGCCTTGAGACTTTCCTGTACGCGTTTCAGTTCATCGAAGGACTTAATCTTGCTCATCATCGGTCGCACCCTTTTTCCGTAATTTCTTGAGAATCTTTGTCGATTTGGCGATGTTCATGTGCCCATGGTACTCGCCGTTCACCACCAGAATGGGCCCCAGGGCGCAGGCCCCCAGACAGCCGACCGTCTCGAAGGAGAACTCCAGGTCGGCCGTCGTGTCCCCCTCCTTGATGCCCAGGATATCCGAAATGTTGCCGGCGATCAGCTCGGCCCCCCGGACATGACAGGCCGTCCCCATGCAGAGGCTCAGCTGGTAGCGCCCCTTGGGTTTCAGACTGAACGCCTTGTAGAACGTCACGACCTCGTAGATGCGGCTGATCGGCACGCTGAGCTGGGCGCTGACCGCGAACAGGGCGTCCTTCGGCAGGTAATTGAGCGCCTTCTGGACGTCCTGAAGGATGGGAACCAGATAGCTCCTGTCTCCTCTGTATTGCGCAATGATTTCCTTTACCGTATCTTCCATTCTTATCACCTTCGTCTGTCGATGGTATTCGTGCGGTCATTTCGCCCGCGGGGCCCGCAGCTCTTCCTTGGATTTTGAGTTTCGCACCTTGATCATGAGGGTCTCCCACTCGATGTCCACGCGCTCCTGGATGGTCTGGATCTGGTCCGGCGTGAGATGGCGGAACCGTCCCTGCCCCTTGAGGTAATCCTGGACGGGCCGGCGCTTTTCGGGAACCTCCACGGTCATCCGGTATTTGCCGTCCTCCACTTCGTAGAGCGGGAAGATCCCCGTCTCCAGGGCGAGCCTTCCGAGCTGAATGCAGGTTTCCGAGGGGGAACGCCACCCCGTCGGGCAGGTCACGAAGCAGTGGATGTAGGAAGGCCCCTTGAGCTTGCGGGCCTTCTTCACCTTGTTCATGAAATCGATGGGATAGCTCTGGCAGGCCGTCGCCACATAGGGGACGTTGTGGGCGACCATGATCTCGGCAAGATTCTTCTTCCAGACCTGATTTCCGGGGATCTTCTTTCCGGCGGGGGCCGTCGTCGTCGACGCGAGGAACGGCGTACCGCTCGAGCGCTGGATGCCCGTGTTCATGTACGCCTCGTTGTCGAAGCAGACATAGAGCATGTCGTGACCGCGTTCCATGGCCCCGGAGAGCGCCTGGAACCCGATATCCATCGTCCCGCCGTCGCCGCCTATGGCAACCGACTTGACGCGCCGGTCGGCGATTTTTCCCTTGCGCCGGAGCGCGGCGAGACCCGCCTCGACGCCCGACCCCACCGACGCGGAGTTGGGAAAGGCCACGTGGATCCAGGGGACATTCCAGGCCGTGGTGGGGTAAAGGCTGGAGATGACCTCCATGCAGCCGGTCGCGTTGGTGATGACCGTGTCTTTCCCGAGGGCCTTGAGCATCAGGCGGATCGCCAGCGCCTCCCCGCATCCCTGGCAGGCGCGGTGACCGGGGCTGAAGAACTCCTCCTTGCTGACCAGCTTGGGGGCATACAATTCAAAGTTCTCGATCATATTCTTAGGGTTTTTCATTGCCGTATTCATCATCCCCTCACTCCGTAAAATTCGTATGGTTCTGACAGTTTTCCCTTGGCCGCCCGCAGGACCATGGCGGTGAAATCCTCCACCTGGACATCCCTGCCGCCCAGACCGATGATGTAGTTGACGATCTTGGGCCGTTTCGGTACATCGTAGAGGGCGGAGCGGATTTCCGAGAAGACGGGACCGCCCGGCCCGCCGAAGGAGCAGGCGCGATCGGTGACGGCCAGGACCTTGATCCCCTTGACGGCCTTTTTCAGCTCATCGAAGGGAAAGGGCCGCCAGAGCCTGATTTTCAGCAGGCCCGCCTTCACCCCCTGCTTGCGGAGCTCGTCGACGCCCACCTCGGCCGTCTCGCCCATCGACCCCATGGTCACGAGAGCGATCTCGGCATCCTCGGTCCGGTAGGACTGGATCGGCTCGTACTTACGCCCAAACTGCGCTTCCCACTCCTTCCAGACCTCGCGAATGACGTGGATGGAATTGACGATAGCCACATCCTTGGATTTTTGCGCCTCGGCGTAAATCTCGGGCATGCCCAGGGTCCCCATGGAAACCACCCTGTCGGGATGAAGGGTGGCGTACGGGACATAGGGGGGAAGGAAGCGGTCCACCTCCTCCTGGTCGGGCATGTTGATCGGCTCGACCATATGGGTCAGCTGGAAACCGTCCATGTTCACATTGACCGGGAGCATCACCCTGCGGTCCTCGCCGATCCGGAAGGCCTGAATGGTCATGTCCACGACCTCCTGGCCGTTCTCCGCGAACAGGGATATCCAGCCCGTGTCCCGCATGGGCATGATGTCGCTGTGGTCGTTCCAGATGTTGATGGGGCCCGAAACGGCGCGGTTGGCGATGATCATCACGATCGGAAGACGCATCGCCGAGGCGATGGGCAAAACCTCGCTCATGAACAGGAGCCCCTGGGAGCTCGTGGCGGTCACGGTGCGGGCGCCGGTGGCCGAGGAGCCCACCGCGGCGCTCAGCGCCGAATGCTCCGATTCGACGGTCATGAAGGAGGCGTCCACGCGCCCGTCGTTGACGATGTCCGACAGATGCTCGGCCACATGGGATTGGGGTGTGATGGGATATACCGCCGCCACTTCAAACCTGCAGAGTGCGGCCGCTTCGGCGGACGCAATCGCGACTTCCATTCCGACTCGCTTGCCCATCCTCAATCCTCCTCGTTGACCATGACGATCGCCTTCGGCCAGCATTCGTGGGCGCAGATGCCGCACCCCTTGCAGTAGTCGAAGTTTGCTACAAAATAACCATCCGCATCCTCGGTGATGCACCCCTCGGGGCAGAAGATGTAACAGACGCCGCACTTGATGCATTTTGCGTTGTCCCAGATCGGGCGCTTCGCCCGCCAGCTTCCCGTATGGTACTCCAAAGCGCTTCCCGGCCGGAAAACCATGCATCCGGGATTGACCTCCTGCCAGGTTTCTGGCCATTTTTTTTCTGTCATCGTGATACCCTCAAAGGTGATGATTTGATTCTCAGTTGATGAAGACGACCTGATCGTAGGCGCTCTTTGCGGCCGACAGGTTCTTCGCGGCGATCCGGCCGAATCGTTCCGTGACGGGACCCTCCAGAGACTTGAGCTTCACCGTCCCGATGAGCTTGACCAGGGCGCCCAGCATGGTCGTGTTCGTAATGGGCACGCCCAGCTCCTTCCAGGCGATTCCCGTTGCGTCACAGGTCGCGATCTTTCCCCCGAAATGGGTCTCCTTCTTGAGCTCCGCCAGCGATTTCGTGGTATTGATCAGGAGTACCCCTTCCGGTTTCAACCCCTCGGCCACGTCAACCAGGGAAACGAGGCTTTCGTCGAGAACGACGACCAGGTCCGGGTGATAAATCCCCGATCGGATCTTGATCTGCTTGTCGTCGAGCCGGTTGAACGCCGTCACCGGCGCACCGCGCCGCTCCGGTCCGAAGCTCGGAAAGCCCTGCGCAAACTTCCCCTCTTCAATGGCAGACAATGCAAGCAGTTCGACGGATGTCACCGCTCCCTGACCACCTCTCCCGTGCCATCTGATCTCTAACATTCGTTAAATCTCCCGTAGTGATTGGCTTTTTACTAACGCCGCTGTTACTATATTACTTGACGGACACTGTCAATAGTTTTTGCTCATTTCGACGGCTTCCGCCGGCTACCCATGCGCAGACCTCTCTGCAGGGATGCCGATGCTTCCACGGGACGGCGGGCCGCCCCGCGGCGGCGCAAAGGTGAGGAGGGCTGCGCCCAGATGATTCACAGGGAATATCAGCAAGATGGATGCCACCTTCGGGCTGTCACAGGGCACGGGACAAGAAAGGCGGCTTTCTGTAGCATCATTAAATAAAACAGGATGTTAGCTGCATCTGAGGGCTATGGCGCAGGCAACCTGTCACAGAAGCTCAACGGGGGGTTCGCCGCACAAAAGTTCGCCCGCCGCACGAACGGGGGCAGCTCCGCCCCGAATCCTCGCGGGCAGCAGGCCCCTGCCATGTGCGTCATAAGCACGGAAGTGCGGGTTTGGCACGCCCGCGCCCTACACCCCGCGGCGGAATTCGAGACACTTGGCCAGCGTCATCCGGTCCGCGTACTTCAGATCCCCGCCAACGGGGATCCCCAGGGCGATCCGCGTGACCTTCACACCCCGTTCCTTCAGGAGCCTGGAGATCATCAGCGCCGTGGTCTCTCCGGCCACGCTGGGATTCGTGGCGACGATCACCTCCGTCACGGGGTGCGCCGCCACCCGGCCCAGCAACTCGCGGATGCGGAGCTGCTCCGGACCGATGCCGTCGAGCGGAGACAGGGCCCCGTGGAGGACATGGTAGACCCCATGGTATTGACCGCTCTCCTCGAGCGCGATCAGGGAGTCGGGCTCCTCGACGACACAGATGCATTCCCGGCTCCTGGCGGCATCGGCGCAGATGTGGCAGATCTCCCCTTCGGCAAGGTTGAAGCAGACGGCGCAGAGGCGAATTTTCATCTTCACATCCAGGATGCTCTCGGCAAGCAGCCGGGCCTCTTCCTCGGAGGCGCGCAGGATATGGGCTGCAAGTCTTGCCGCCGTCTTCTCCCCGATGCCGGGAAACTTCGAGAGTTCTCCGATCAGGCGCCTGATGGGCAGGGCATAGCCGCTCATGTCGCCTCCCCTACATCAGACCGGGGATCTGCATCCCGCCGGTGATCTTCGCCATCTCGGCGGCGGACATCTCCTGGGCTTTGCGAATCCCTTCGTTCACCGCCGCGATGATCAGGTCCTGAAGCATCTCCACATCCTCGGGATTCACCACCTCTTTTTCTATCCTCAGGGAGAGAACCTCGAACTTCCCATTGACGGTCACCGCGACCATGCCGCCGCCGGCCGTCGCCTCGACGGTTTTTGCAGCCAGCTCCTCCTGGAGCGACATCATCCTCTCCTGCATCTTTTTTGCCTGCTTCATGATATTGCCGAAGTTCTGCATGTGGCTTTAACCTCCTTGGGTAAAATCGGGACAGCAACCCGTCGCATGGCCCGGTCACGGCGGCCCCGCAAAAAACATCCGGCCTCGTCGCAGAAAGGGGCCGCATCGCCCGGAGGCCGCAGGCAGGGCGCAACCGCCCCGAGACATCGGGCGCACGGCCGCGCAGGCCGCCATTGAACCGTCAGTCGTCCGCCGGCGGGAGGTCCGCGGCCTCGTCGGGCAGAAGCCTATCCTCCTCATCGGGCAGCACCGGCTCCGGGAGGGAAGCCGGAGCGGGCGCCTGCCTGAGCCTCACATCCCGGACCTCCGCATGGGGGAACACATCGAGCACTTTCTGGACGAGCGGGTGGGAAAGGGCCTCCCGCCGGATCTCCTGGAGCCGGTGGTTCCTGGCCGCCCGGCCGGCCGGGCCGTTGCCGTTGTCCCCTCCCTTTGCCGATCCCGCCGCCTCCGGTTCGACGGTTTCGATCCCGATCCGGGTTTCGCGCCCGAAGAACAGCCGGGCAAGCTCCTCGAGGGCGGTCTTTCTCGTTTCCACATCTTCCCGGAAGATATAGCCCTTTACGAAACCGATCCGGAAACTCCCCTCTTCGGCCGCCATCCATTGCGCCGATTCGATCTTCGCGCCGAGAGCCGCGTCCTTGCGTTTGACGAACTCCTTGAATTCATTCCAGCCCCCCGGTGAAGCGGACCCGCTTCCGGTCCGGTAAACCGCCCGATCCTCCAGAAGCCGCCCCGGCGGCGTACCGTCCCGCCGCACGGTCGGGTTTGCCGCTGCCCGCCCGGGCTGATCCGGCGGGCTGCCGGCGGGCTCGCCGCCCTTCGCCCCCTCCGGGACCCGCGCTGCGTCTCCGGCCGACAGCCGCCGCTCCAGTCGCTCCATCCGGGACAGGACCGTCTCGATGGGAATCAGGGGCTCCAGCCAGGCCATCCGGCAGAGAACCGTCTCGAGGTTCAGGCGCGGATTCTGGCTTCGCCGGACCGTCTCCTCCTCGGCCATGAGGATCTCCAGATACCGCTGGAGGGTGTCCGTCGTCACCCCCTCGGCGCGCGCCCGAAGCTTCTCCACATCTTCCGCCGGCAGATCAGCGAGGAGGCTCTCCGCGCCCGTCATGCCCGCCAGGAGCAGATGCCGGAAATGGCCGAGGAGGGTCTGGTAGAAGAACTTCATGTCCAGACCGGCGTAATAGGCGTCGTCGATGATCTTCAGGCACCCGGCCGCATCCCTGCCGAGGACCGCTTCGGACAGATGAAACAGAAAGCGGCGGTCCGCACGCCCGAGAATCTCCTCGACCGCCCCGTCCTCGATCGTGAATCCCCCGTAGGCGATCACCTGATCGAAGATGCTCTGCGAGTCCCGGAGGCTCCCGTCGGCCGCCTCGGCGATCCAGGAAAGGGCCGCGTCGCTGATGCGCACCCCGTCCGCCTCGGCGATCCGTTTCAGGTTGTCGGCGATGAGCCTGACCGGGATCCTGCGCAAATCGAAGCACTGGCAGCGCGAGAGGATCGTCGCCGGCACCTTCTGCGTCTCCGTCGTGGCAAACATGAAGATGACGTGGGCGGGCGGTTCTTCGAGGGTTTTCAGGAGCGCGTTGAACGCCTCCCGGGTCAGCATGTGAACCTCGTCGATGATGTATACCTTGTAGCGGCACGATGCGGGTGCGAACTTGATGTTCTCCCGGAGTTCCCGGATCTCGTCGATCCCCCGGTTGGAGGCGCCGTCGATCTCCCGGACGTCGATGGCAATCCCGTCGGTGATCTCGCGGCAGTTCGCGCAAGCGTTGCACGGTGTGGGGGTGGCGCCCTGCACGCAATTGAGGGCCTTCGCCAGTATCCTGGCGATGGAGGTCTTCCCCACGCCCCGCGGTCCGCTGAAGAGGAACGCATGGGCGATCCGCTGCTGGGTGATTGCATTGGAGAGCGTCCGGACCACGTGCTCCTGTCCAAGGACGTCCTCGAAGACCTGAGGCCTCCATTTTCTGGCCAGAACGAGATATTCCACGAGTGCAACCGCCGGGTGTGAGGGAAAAAGGGATAGCCAGGCGATCCGCAACACACGTCGGTGACTGCTGCCGCTGCTTCCTTCCGGATCTGACGGGGTTCACAGACCGAAGTCGCGCGGGGCCCGGCTATCTTTTCCCATTATTTATGGCGGAGAGAGCGGGATTTGAACCCGCGGTACACCTTTGGGGGCGTACACACGATTTCCAGTCGTGCTCCTTCAGCCGCTCGGACATCTCTCCATACATCTTTTCCCAAAAGCGGTTTATTATAGAGAGGCCGGTGCGGGTCTGTCAAGGAATTCCCTCCGCTGATTCTAACCGTTCAATTCACTTTGACTTTTTTAAAGCGGGCAGACGGGCCGCCTCTCGTGCCGGCCCGCCGCGCCTCCAGATCCGGGCTTGTTTTTTCGGCAAGGATGGGATAGAGCAATGTCCATGAAAATACTCGTTACCGGCGGCGCCGGTTACATAGGCAGCCATGTCGCCAAAGCCCTCGGGGAGGCGGGCCACGACCTCGTCATTTTCGACAACCTCTCCACCGGCCACCCCTGGGCGGTCCTGGCCGGCCGTCTCATCCAGGGAGACCTGGCCGATCGTGCGCTGATCGCCGAAACGCTCAGGACCTTCCAGCCGGGGGCGGTCATGCACTTCGCCGCCTCGATCCAGGTGGAGGAGTCGGTCCGCGAACCCCTGGCCTATTACCGGAACAACGTGGCCAATACCCTCAACCTCCTGGATGCAATGCGGGAGACGGGCGTCCGGCGCCTGATCTACTCCTCGACCGCCGCCGTCTACGGCATTCCCGCGAAGAACCCCGTCGACGAGCGGGCGCCTCTGGCGCCGATCAACCCCTACGGTGCTTCCAAGGCGGTCATCGAACGGGTCCTTGCCGATCTGTCGGCCGCGACGGACTTCCGCTACGTGGCGCTCCGCTATTTCAACGTCGCGGGCGCCGATCCCCGCGGCAGAATCGGCCAGTCCTACCGCGAAGCGACGCATCTGATCACCCGGGCCCTCAAGACCGCCAAGGGCGAATACCCGCGGCTCGCCCTGTACGGAACCGACTACCCCACGCCGGACGGCACCTGCCTGAGGGACTACATCCACGTGGACGATCTGGCCGCCGCCCATCTGCGGGCCCTGGACCGGCTGACAGAAACCGGCACAACGGAAATCATGAACTGCGGCTACGGCCACGGTTATTCCGTCCGCGAGGTGGTCGACATGGCAAGAAAAGTCACGGGTATCGCATTCCCCGTGGAGGAGGTCGGCCGGCGCGCCGGCGACCCGCCGGCCCTGGTGGCCGACAGCGGCCTTCTGCGCCGCCTCACCGGCTGGCAACCCCTCCATGACGACCTCGAGTTTATCATCCGCACCGCCTGGTCCTGGGAGCGGAATCAGAAATAAACCTTCCTTCCCCATGATCCCCGGATCGTCCGCAACGGCGCCGCGGGGAAAGGGGTACGGAAAAAGAAGGGATCGACACGCATATGGATTTCATCGACCTTGCCGCCCAGCAGCGGCGCATCGCGGATAACCTGAAGGCCCGCATCGCCTCGGTCCTCGCCCACGGCCAGTATATCAACGGGCCTGAGGTCCTCGAGCTGGAAGCGACCCTGGCCGGGTACGTCGGCGTCAAGCACGCTGTGGGCTGCGCCTCGGGAACGGACGCCCTGCTCATGGCGCTCATGGCCCTGGACATCGGCCCGGGGGACGCCGTTTTCACGACCCCTTTCACTTTCGTCGCCACGGCCGAGGTGATCAGCCTGATCGGCGCGACGCCCCTGTTCGTGGACATCGACCCGATCACCTTCAACATCGACCCGAAAAAACTGGAACATGCGATCCTCACCCTGAAGGAGAACCCCTCCCGCCTTCCCTTTTCCGATGACGCCGGTGCCGACGGCCCAGGCAGGGAAGCGGCTCAGGCGCTGCCCCGCGACGAGCAGGTCGTCAGCCACAGGAACGCAGAGCGCAACCATACGGGCGGAATGACCCTCCGCCCCCGCGCCGTCATCCCCGTCGACCTGTTTGGTCTCCCGGCGGACTACGACGCGATCGGGGCGGTCGCTGCCGCTCACGGCCTTGCCGTCATCGCCGACGCCGCCCAGTCCTTCGGCAGCGACTACAAGGGCAAGAAAGCCTGCGCCTTCGGAGAGATCGCCTGCACCTCCTTCTTTCCCGCCAAGCCCCTGGGCTGCTACGGCGACGGAGGGATGTGCTTCACGAACGACGATCATCTCGACGGGATCCTTCGTTCCATCCGGGTGCATGGCCAGGGGATGGACAAGTACGAGAACGTCCGGATCGGGATCAACGGCCGGCTCGACACCCTTCAGGCCGCCATCCTGCTCGCAAAATTTTCGATCTTCCCGGAGGAGATCGATTTGCGCCAGGAGGTCGCCCAACGGTACGGCGAACTCCTGGCCGATGCGGTGGTCACACCCGTGATTCCCGACGGTTACAAAAGCGTCTGGGCGCAGTATTCGCTTCTCACCCGCGACGCCGCGGAGCGGGCCGCATTGATGGGCGCGCTCAAGCAGGATGGCGTCCCCACGGCCGTCTACTACCCGAAGCCGCTCCACCTCCAGAAAGCCTTCGCCCATGCAGGCTACCGGGAGGGCGATTTTCCCGTCAGCGAAGTCTGCGCCGAGCGGATCTTCAGCCTCCCCATGCACCCCTACCTCGACGCCGGTCAGCAGAGCCGGATCGCCGAGACGCTCAAGAGGAGTTCGGGGAAATAGACTTTCATAAAGGACCGACGGCACAGGCGGGAGGGCCGCGCCCCGGTCAAAGGGCTTTTCAAAGCATCGCACCGCTGATATGATGGATGGGCTGACCCTGGAGGCATGACATACATTGACATTGAGGAGAAGTGGATATGCAAGGACCGAAAAGATTGAGGTATTGTGTGGACAATCAGTGGCTTGAGTCGAAAACAACCAAGCCATACATGCCCGTCACCAACTCGAGCACGGGCGAAGTGATCGCGGAGGCGCCCTGCTGTACGGTGGAGGAAGTGAACAGCGCGGTGACGGCGGCAAAAGCCGCCTTTCCGGGCTGGTCGACGACGCCGGTCCAGAACCGGACGGCGGTCATGTTCCGGTTCCGGGCGCTGATCGACGCCCATCTGGAGGAGCTGGCCCTGTCCGTTTCGACGGAACTGGGAAAGAACATCGAGGAGGCACGGGGGGACATCATCAAGGCGATGGAGGTCGTGGAGATGGCCTGCGGGGCGCCCATCCTGATGCAGGGGGACGCGCTGATGAACGTCTCCACCGGCCATGACACGGTCATGTACCGGGAGCCCCTGGGCGTCTTCGCCGGTATCGTCCCGTTCAACTTTCCCGCCATGATTCCCTTCGGCTGGATGATCCCGCTGTGCATCACGCTGGGCAACACCTTTGTCCTGAAATCTTCGAGCCTGACGCCGATGACCTCGATGAGGGTGCTGGAGCTGCTCATCGAGGCGGGCCTCCCCAGGGGGGTCGTGAATCTGATCACCTGCAGCCGCGTGGAGGCGGAACTGCTGCTGAAGCACCCGGACATCCGGGGCATCTCGTACGTGGGATCCACATCGGTCGGTCTTCACATCTATTCCACGGCGGCGGCGCACGGCAAACGGGTCCAGGCGCTCTGCGAGGCGAAAAACCACGGCCTGGTCCTGCGGGATGCGGCACTGGAGCGGTCGGCGCTGGGGATCATCAACTCGACCTTCGGCTGCGCGGGGATGCGGTGCATGGCCTTGCCGGTGCTCTGCGTCGAGGAGGCCTGCGCCGACGAATTTCTCTCCCATCTGGTCAAATTCGCCAGGGAGAGAAAGATCGGCTGCGCATACGACCCGGCAATGGAGCTGGGTCCCGTCGTCTCGGCCGAGCACAAAGAGTCCGTGATCCACTGGATCAACAAGGGCGTCGAGGAAGGGGCCCATCTGATCCTCGACGGCCGTGGCGTGGTGGTACCGGGCTTCGAGAATGGCCACTTCGTCGGCCCCACGATCTTCGATCACGTCAAAGCCGGCATGACGGTGGGCGACTGCGAGATCTTCGGGCCGGTCACCTGCATCAAGCGCGTGCAGGATTTTGAGGAAGGACTGTCGATCATGAACGCCAGCCGGTTCGCCAACGGCTCGTGCATCTTCACGCAGAACGGCTACTATGCCCGCGAATTCGTGCACAGGACCCACGGGGGGATGGTGGGGGTCAACGTGGGTATCCCCGTGCCCGTCTCCTACTTTCCCTTCGCCGGCCACAAGGACTCTTTTTTCGGGGACCTGCACGTGATGGGCCGGGACGGCGTGGCCTTCTATACGGAGGCGAAGTGCGTCACGTCCCGGTGGTTCAGCGAGGCTGACAAGAAGGAGACCCGGATCGGCACCTGGGAAGGAACGATCACCCGGAAGTAAAGGCAAAACGAACATTCACCATTAACCTGCAGACATGCAGACACCCAAACAGGAGGCTTCACATGATTGAGCAGTTTTTGCAAAGGTCGGACGCACGCAGATGTTCCCTGTCGCAGCACGAACTCGAGCGAAGGTGGGCGGGCTTGCGCAAGCGGATGGCCGAGAGGAAGATCGACTACCTGGTGGCCCAGAGCCAGAACCGGGGCGTCGGCGGGTACTTCCGCTGGTTTACCGATCTGCCCGGGGGAAACTACCCCAACACGGTCGTGTTCCCCCTCGACGGGGAGATGGCGGTCATTTCGCACGGACCGGCCTCGCCCGCGCCGCCGGTCAACCCCCCGGACTGGTCCCTGCGCGGCGGGAAGGAGAAGCTCAACACGCCGGCCTTTCCCAATGTCTGGTGGGAAGACGGCTGGGACGCGGACAAGGCCGTGGAGGTCATGCTGCGGAAGAAACCCAAAACCGTGGGTCTGGTGGGCCTGGGAAACATGTCCGCGGCGCTCTATGAAAACCTGAAGAAGGGGTTGCCGAAGGTCCATGTGATCAACGCCACCGACCTGGTCGACGAGATCAGGATGGTCAAGAGCGAGGAGGAGCTCCAGCTCCACCGGGAAGCCGCCTACATGCACGAGACGAGCTACGAGATCGCCCTGGAGGCGATCGAACCGGGAAGGACGATCGAAGAGGTCATCCTGGACATCCGGATCGCGCAAATGGAGGCGGGAAGCGAGGAGCAGCAGGTGGCCATCGCCTTCGGCCAGCCGGACGGTTCGCACATGGCCCACCAGATGAGCTGGGGCAATACCTACATCCGGC
>JBFMBA010000253.1:0-2973 GCA_040755475.1 Thermodesulfobacteriota bacterium | reverse complement strand
GCGGTCTGCCGGCAGGGGACCATCCAGCTGACGGAGCAGGAGGCGCGGCTGCTCCGGGTCTTCATCGCCAACCGGGGGAGGCCCCTGTCGCGGCGGATCCTTCTGGAGGCGGGATGGGGCTACTCGGGCGTGATCACCACGCGGACCGTGGACAACTTCATCGTCCGCCTGAGGAAGTATTTCGAGGAGGACCCGCAGCGCCCGGTGTACTTCCGGAGCCTGCGCTCCGTGGGCTACTGCTTCGACCACCCGTGACGGGCCCCGGGCGGCGAGGGACCTCACGAAAGTGCCTTTCCCCTTCCCGGCTTCGACCCGGGCAAACCTCCCGTGAGGCCCGGGACCGTTGCGGCACGCACAGCCCTCCGGCCAAGCGGACAATCACCCTCCGCGGCCGCCCGGAAGTGCCCTCCGGCGAAACCGACAATCACCCTCCGACGCTGACCGCAATCACATGGACAGTCCGCCCACATTCACATTGACAGGCCATCCATTCTTTCCTATAGTCGCTCCGCTGACGGTCCGGCAAGCAAATACGCCGCCCCTTCCGGCGTGAGCGGCGATACAACGCGGGCGCCGGCGTCGGCCACCCGGAGCGTGCACCGGGCTACCACAGGAAAGATCCTTCTGAAAGGCGGCCATATATGAATGTCATTGTATCCGGATCGCTGGCCTATGACCGAATCATGAATTTCCCGGGACGGTTCTCGGAGCACATCCTGCCCGAGAAGATCCACGTCCTGAATGTCTGTTTTCAGGTCGACGGGGTGAAGGAGAAGTTCGGCGGGACTGCGGGCAACATCGCCTACGCCCTGACCCTGATGGGTCAGACGCCCCTGATCTCGGCGGCCATCGGCTACGATTACCATCGCTACTTCGAGTGGCTGTCGCGCAACGGGATCAGCACCGCGGGCATCCGGATCATCGAGGAGGAACTCACGGCCGGCGCCTACATCACGACCGACAAGGCCGACAACCAGATCACCGGGTTCAACCCGGGCGCCATGCGGCATTCCTCCTGCCTGGATTTCGACACGCTCGACCCCCGGGAAACGCTCATCATCGTGTCGCCCGGCAACCTCGGGGACATGATCGACTACCCGCGCCTCTGCAAGGAGCGGGGGATCGACTACATCTTCGATCCCGGCCAGTCGCTGCCCATGTGGGATCCGGGGGATCTGCTCGCTTCCATCGAGGGGTGCCGGATCCTGATCGTCAACGACTACGAACTCGATCTGGTCCTGAACAAGACCGGGCTGAACAAAAAGGAGCTGCTGCGCCTGCCCAAAGCGATCATCACCACGCTGGGAGAGCACGGCTCGCGGATCTCGATTCCGGACGGGGACATCGGGATTCCGGTGGTCCGGACCCGCATCGTCAGGGACCCGACGGGTGCGGGCGACTCCTACCGGGGCGGTCTGATCAGCGGCCTGATCGGCGGCATGGACATCGAGAAGTGCGCCCGCATCGGCAGCGTCTGCGCCTCCTTTGCCGTGGAGTGTTACGGAACCCAGGAGTACAGCTTCACGGCCGAAGAATTCAACGAGAGGCTCAACGGCTGACGGCGATGCACCTGGATATCATACTCCCTTAGCACGTCGGACCGGTGCCTCCCCTCCGTCTGGCCGAGTTGCCGCGATAACGAAAGGCGCGCTGCTGCGCTCGGGCGGTCGTCTTTGTCCTCGCTTCGATACGGGAGCAGGGTGGCCCGATAATTCCGCATGTATGCGTTCGGGGCGTGGTTTACAGTTCTGTCAGCGGTATACGATAGCAACTGCTATTATCTCCGCAGCGCCGCCTTCGAAAAGAGGTGCTCCGGGATGGGGACGTCGAATTCAATCGATTCCACGACAAATTCCGTCCCCTCGCCGGTCTTCAGGACATCCCGGAACACCATGCGCAGGGGAAACCAGCGGCCATCGATCCGCCTGAAATCCTTCAGATCGATTTTCTTGAGCAGCCTGCCGCTCTTCGCGTTCCGTTCTTCCCTCAGCGGGACATGACGCTCCAGGTCGACCCACAGGGTTCGCGTGTGGTAGGCCACATCGGCCTTTTTCGCCGCGAGCCGGACCACCCAGCAGGAGCGGCCCTCGACGGTTTCCGTCCCCGTCACATTCGCGTCATAGATCTCCGAAAGCCGCGGATCCTCCATCATGTCCTCGTAGGAGAGGTCGGAACCCATCACCGACTGCCGGAGCATGTGACCGGAAATCTGTATGATCCTGTCGGTGGCGGGCGAATAGAGCCAGAGCCGGTCCTCCAGCTTCAGCATCTTTGTGCCCTGCTCGCGCGGCGGCGCGAGGTACTCCGTATAGGCCCTCCGGTCGCCCTGGGTCCACGATCTGGACTCCACGGTCCGCGTATCTCGCCGGCCGTGGATGATCATCCTCGAGGTGACGACGCGGGTCTCGGAGGCCATGTTCGCGTCCACTTTCCTGAGCACCTCGGCGCCGTCGGGATACTGCGCATGCGCCGCTCCCGCCAGCAGCAATAATGCGGCAATCGCCACTGCTCTCATGTTTCCAGCTCCTTGAAAAGCTGCGCGGTCTGCCGCCGCCAGATGCCGATGCCCGACAGCGCGGCGCCCAGAACGGTGGAGATCATGCCGGGGATGAAGCCGATGTAATAGGCGGCGCCCGTGATTTCGGCTCGCATGACGTTGGACATCATCATCGACGAGCTCTTCACCATGGAGCCGATATCCAGGCCGTGGGTCTGAAGATACCAGGCCAGGGCAAGCCCGATCGCGGTGCCGACGACCGAACCGGCGGCGCCGATCATCAGGGCTTCGACGATCAACGATCCGTACACATGGCGCTTGTCCTCGCCGATCGCCAGCCGCAGGCCCATCTCGCCGTAGCGGCGCAGGCCGCCGATCAGCCCCACGTTCCAGAGCACGATCGACATGGCAACGACAAAAATGCCCGATGCGATGAACGAAAAATACGCGCTCATGTCCAGATATTCGCCCAGGCC
>JBFMBA010000252.1:0-6010 GCA_040755475.1 Thermodesulfobacteriota bacterium | reverse complement strand
CAGCACAAATCCGTCCCGGTTTCCCGGGACGGCGCCCCGAACCAGGATCACATTCATTTCCTGCCTGACAGCCAGAACCTGCAGATTCTGTACGGTCTTTCTTTCGCTTCCCATGTGGCCGGGAAGTCTCGTCCCCTTGAAAACCCGGGAGGGGTCCGCACTGGCGCCGATGGACCCGGGAGCCCGGTGAAACATCGACCCATGGGTTGCCCTGCCGCCGCTGAATCCGTGCCGTTTCACGACGCCTGCGAACCCCTTGCCCTTGGTGGTGCCGGTGATGTCCACGTAATCCCCCGCCTCGAACAGATCCGCCGTCAGTTCCTGGCCCGGCTCGCTGCCCTCCACATCCATTCTGAATTCCCTGAGAATCCTGAACATCCCCCTGTCGGCCTTCCGGAAGTGGCCCTGAAGGGCCTTGCTCACGTTTTTCTGCTTGATCCGACCGTAGCCGAGCTGCAGGGCGTCGTATCCTTCTTTTTCCCGGGTTTTCTTTTGAACGATTACGGACGGCTCCACTTCGATCACCGTCACGGGGACGGATATCCCCTCGTCAGAAAAAACCTGCGTCATTCCCAATTTTTTACCGATCAGTCCTTTTGTCATGCGCCTTCTCTCTTAAAGCTTGATCTCCACATCCACGCCCGCCGACAGATCGAGTTTCATCAGGGCATCGACGGTCGCCTGGGTCGGCTCGACAATGTCGATCAGCCGGCGGTGCGTCCTGATCTCGAACTGCTCCCTCGATTTCTTGTCCACGTGCGGCGACCGGTTCACGCAGTACTTGTTGATCTCCGTCGGCAGAGGAATCGGCCCTGCGACACGGGCCCCGGTCCGCTTGGCGGTCTCCACGATGTCCTCCACCGAGCGGTCGAGGATTTTGTAATCGTACGCTTTCAGGCGAATTCGTATTTTCTGATCTTTCATGGTTTCCTTCAACCTGCTTCCGTGGATTGTTATTCGATGATCTTGCTGACGACGCCGGCGCCCACGGTTCTGCCCCCTTCGCGGATGGCGAAGCGGAGCTGCTCTTCCATGGCGATCGGGGTGATCAGGGCCACTTCCAGTTCCACGTTGTCACCGGGCATGACCATTTCGACGCCCTCGGGCAGGTTGGCCACGCCCGTCACGTCGGTGGTGCGGAAGTAGAACTGCGGGCGATAGCCGTTGAAGAAGGGGGTATGGCGGCCGCCTTCCTCCTTGGTCAGAACATAGACCTGGGCCTTGAATTTCGTATGCGGGGTGATCGATCCCGGTTTGGCAACCACCTGTCCTCTTTCCACATCTTCCCGCTTGGTGCCGCGCAGCAACACGCCGACATCGTCGCCGGCACGGCCTTCATCAAGCGTCTTGCGAAACATTTCGACGCCGGTGCAGACAGTCTTGAACGTGGGGCGGATACCAACGATCTCCACTTCCTCGCCGGTCTTGACGATGCCGCGATCCACGCGGCCGGTCACGACGGTTCCCCGGCCGGAGATGGTGAAGACGTCACCGATCGGCATGAGGAACGGCTTGTCCAGATCGCGCACGGGCTCAGGAATGTAGGCATCGACGGCTTCCATCAGCTCCCAGATCGATTTTGCATCGGGCGACTTGGGGTCATCGGCCTCGAGCGCCTTCAGGGCGGACCCCCGGATGATGGGAAGATCATCGCCGGGAAACTCATACGTCGTCAGGAGTTCACGGAGTTCAAGCTCGACGAGGTCAAGAAGCTCGGGATCATCCACCAGATCTACCTTGTTCATATACACAACGATGTAGGGGACCTGCACCTGCCGCGCCAGGAGGATATGCTCCCGGGTCTGGGGCATGGGACCATCGGAGGCGGCCACGACGAGGATGGTACCGTCCATGTGCGCCGCGCCGGAAATCATGTTCTTGATGTAGTCGGCGTGCCCCGGGCAGTCCACGTGCGCATAATGACGCTTGTCCGTCTGGTATTCCACGTGCGAGATATTGATCGTGACGCCCCTCTCCTTCTCTTCCGGCGCATTATCGATGGAATCAAAGGGTCTGAATTCAGCAAATCCTTTCGTGGCCAAGTGTTTTGTGATCGCAGCAGTCAATGTGGTCTTCCCGTGATCCACGTGACCAATCGTGCCGATATTCAGATGCGGCTTCGTCCTCTCAAATTTTTTCTTAGCCATGTCCGTCCTCCTTACACAATGAATGGTTTGCTAAAATCGATAATGGGCAAATGCTTTATTGGCCTCGGCCATCTTGTGAACGGCTTCCCTCTTCTTGACGGCCCCGCCGCGATTGTTGGCCGCATCGATCAGCTCCGCCGCCAGTTTCTCGCACATGGTCTTTTCGGAGCGCTCCCGCGCATGGGTGATCAGCCAGCGGATTCCGAGGGCAATCCGTCTCGAGGGGATGACTTCCGTCGGCACCTGGTAGGTCGAGCCCCCGACACGCCGCGACTTGACCTCGATGACCGGTTTCACGTTCGTGATGGCCTTTTCGAAGACGTCGACAGGCGGTTCCTTGATGCGATCCTGAATGATATCGAATGCCCCGTAGAGGATCGACTCCGCAATGCTTTTCTTGCCCCGCTTGAGGAGATTGTTGATGAATCTTGCAACCAGCCTGTTGCTGTATTTCGGATCCGGTACAATCTCTCTTTTGGTAACTTCTCTTCTCCTCGGCATCACCCTATCCCCGTTTAGCTCGGCCTCTTGGCTCCGTATTTTGACCTTCCCTGTTTTCTGTCCTGAACACCGACCGCGTCGAGCGTCCCCCGGATGATGTGATAGCGCACACCGGGCAGGTCCTTGACTCGACCTCCGCGCACCAGGACTACCGAATGCTCCTGAAGGTTGTGACCCACGCCGGGTATATAGGAAGTCACCTCGTAACCGCTGGTCAACCGAACCCTCGCCACTTTTCTCAACGCGGAGTTCGGTTTCTTGGGTGTCGAGGTGTACACCCGGACACATACCCCCCGCCGCTGGGGTGAACTGGCCAGAGCGGGTGTTGCCGCTTTCCTGCCGATCTTGACCCTTCCCTTCCGAACCAACTGATTTATTGTAGGCATTGCCCCTCCAGGCCCTTTCTTCCCTTAGTCATACCACCGGTGCAACAAAAGCTCAGATAATTATCAATTCGCCGCATCGATGTCAAGCAGTTTCTCGTCGATTTTTTCCTCCGGGAGATCCATCGATTCACCCCCCGGCAGGGCAAGTGTGTCCGCCTCGGTCTTGATACCCAGCTTCTTGTACATGGGCAGACCCGTTCCGGCGGGAATCAGCCTGCCCATGATGACGTTCTCCTTGAGCCCCCTGAGGTAGTCCGTTTTTCCAGCCAGGGAAGCTTCGGTCAGAACACGCGTCGTTTCCTGGAAGGAGGCCGCGGAAATGAAACTCTGGGTGGACAGCGACGCTTTGGTGATCCCCATCAGGATGGGCTCGCCCAGGGCCGGTTTGCCTCCCTCGGCCACCACCCGGTCGTTCTCCTCCTGAAAGCGGAACCGCTCCACCTGCTCATCGGTGATGAAAGAGGTGTCTCCCGGATCCTTGATCACGACCCGTCTGAGCATCTGACGGACGATCACTTCCATGTGCTTGTCATTGATCTTCACGCCCTGCAGACGGTAGACATCCTGAACCTCGTCCACCAGGTACCGCGCCAGGACCTTTTCCCCCTTGATCATCAGGAGGTCGTGCGGGTTGTTCACGCCATCCATGAGGGGTTCGCCGGCCGTCACCCGGTCGCCCTCCTGCACACTCACGTGCTTGCCCTTGGGAATCAGGTATTCCTTCTCATCCTCCGCGTCGGGCGTGATGATGACCTTCCGCTTCCCTTTGGAATCCTTGCCGTAGGACACCACGCCGTCGATTTCGCTGATGACGGCATAGTCCTTCGGCTTGCGCGCCTCAAACAGCTCGGCCACGCGGGGAAGCCCCCCGGTGATGTCCTTGGTTTTCGTTGTCTCGCGCGGAATCTTGGCCAGAATGTCACCGGCACTCACCGGGTTCCCTTCCGATACGACGATGTTGGCGCCCACCGAAAGGAGGTGCCGGGCCACCGCATTGGAACCCGGGACCCTGGCGGTCCTGCCCTTCTTGTCCTTGATGGAGACCCGCGGACGCATGTCGGTCCCCCGAAACTCGACGATGACCTTCCGCGAAAGACCGGTCACTTCGTCCACCTGTTCCTGCATGGTCTTCCCTTCGATGATATCGCCGTACTTGACCGTTCCGTCCACCTCGGCAAGAATCGGAATGGAGAAGGGGTCCCACTCGGCAATCAGATCGCCGCGCTTCTGCTCCCTGGGTCCCTGCACCCGGCTGTCGGGTTCGATCTTGATGTGCGCCCCGTAGGGGATGGGGTATTTGCCCCGGCTCCGCCCCTGTTCGTCCAGGACATGCACCTCGCCGTTGCGGTTCATGACGACAAGCCCGCCGCTCCGGCTTCTGACCGTCTGAAGATTGACGAACCGGATGGTCCCGTCATGTCTGGCTTCCAGGGTGGAGTGCTCTTCGAACTTCGCCGTTCCGCCGATATGGAAGGTCCGCATCGTGAGCTGCGTCCCGGGTTCGCCGATGGACTGGGCCGCGATGATGCCCACCGCCTCGCCGATGTTCACCAGGATCCCGCGGGAGAGGTCACGGACGTAACACATGGCGCAGACGCCGTGCTTGGAGCGGCAGGTGAGCACCGAGCGGATGTTCACCTTTTCGATACCCGCATCGTCGATCCGCTTCGAAAGCGATTCGTCGATCAGCTGGTTGGCGTCCACGAGGAGCTCGCTGGTGAAGGAATCCCGGATCTCTTCCAGGGCGACCCTTCCCAGGACGCGCTCGCCGGCCGTTTCGATGATCTCGCCGCCCTCCATCAGGGCCGAGACAAAAATCCCGTCGATGGTGCCGCAGTCGTCTTCGGTGATGATGCAGTCCTGGGCCACATCCACCAGCCTGCGCGTGAGATATCCGGAGTTTGCCGTCTTCAGGGCCGTGTCGGCCAGGCCCTTGCGTGCACCGTGGGTCGAGATGAAGTACTCCAGCACCGTCAGACCTTCCCGGAAGTTAGCCCGGATCGGGGTTTCGATGATCTCCCCGGAGGGTTTGGCCATCAGCCCCCGCATGCCCGCGAGCTGCCTGATCTGCACTGCACTGCCCCTGGCGCCTGAATCGGCCATCATGTAAATGGGGTTTAAGCTTTCACCCCTCCTGCGGCTCCCGTCGGGTCCGACCTTTTCTTCCATTCCGATCCCGCCGAGCATCTCGGTGGCGATCTTCTCGGTGGCCTGGGCCCAGATGTCGATCACCTTGTTGTACCGCTCACCGTATGTGATCAGACCGTCCATGTACTGCTTCTGGATGCCGAGCACATCCTTGTCGGCCTTGGCCACGATCTCCCGCTTGCTTTCCGGAATGACCATGTTGTGAATGGCGATCGAGACACCCGCCTGGGTCGCGTACCTGAACCCGATGTCCTTGAGCCGGTCGGCCAGAATGACCGTGGTTTTATCGCCGCAGGAGCGGTAGCAGTCGTTGATCAGATTGGCCAGCTCCTTCTTGTTCATGATCTTGTTGATCGAACGGAAGGGAATGGGTTCCGGAATGATCTCGAACAGCACGATCCGGCCCACGGTGGTATCGACCAGTTCGCCGTCGATCCGGACCTTGATCTTCGCGTGCAGGTCCACCGATTGCGCGTCCAGCGCCGATCGTACCTCGGCGGGATCCGAGAAGATCATTCCTTCCCCCCTGACGTCGCTCTGCGACCGGGTGAGATAGTAGATTCCCAGGACGATATCCTGGCTGGGAATGATGATCGGCATCCCGTTGGCGGGCGACAGGATGTTGTTGGTCGACATCATCAGGACCCGGGCTTCGGTCTGGGCTTCGATGGACAGGGGGACGTGCACGGCCATCTGATCCCCGTCGAAGTCTGCGTTGAAGGCCGTGCAGACCAGGGGATGCAGCTGGATCGCCTTTCCTTCGATCAGGATGGGCTCAAATGCCTGCAGCCCCAGACGGTGCAGCGTCGGCGCCCGGTTCAGCATCAC
>JBFMBA010000251.1:0-4408 GCA_040755475.1 Thermodesulfobacteriota bacterium | reverse complement strand
GGCTTTTGGGGCTGGTGGCGCGCGGCCGTCCTGGGTACATTTTTTCCGGGGTGGGTCTGGGCGCTCCGGAGCGCCCCGAAGGGGCAGATCTCGACGCAGCAATAACATCGGATGCAGCGGTCGTAATCAAAACGAAGCGACGTCTCCTCGGGGGTGATCGCTCCCGCCGGACAGAGCCGGCTGCATTCTCCGCACATCTGACAGAGGGCGCCATCGCAGACCGGCCGCTGAATGAGCTGCCGGCGGATGAGGCTGTGGAGAAACCGCGGGCCGTAAATGAGGGGAGTCAGGCGCGGAAGGCGGAACTCCCTGATCTCAGGCAGTGTTCCATCGATGACCGGTTCGACCGGAGACCCTCCCTCCTCCGCTGCCCACCTGAGAACCGGCACCTGCCCGGGATCGACTCCGAGCATCCGGCAGACCGTCCGATCCACGGCAAAGGGGTCGCGCCCGGCGACGACCAGACCGACCTGCCGGGGGACACCACCCCGTCCGGGACCGTTACCCTCCAGGGCCCAAATGCCGTCCAGAAGATTGAAGGCGGGCTTCAGCGTCCGGCAGATCCGGACCAGCAGCCCGGCGAATGTCTGCCTGTCGACGCCTGCCCGCATGTGCCATTCCGGCTTCCGGTAACCGATGATGCAGCCGAAGAGGTTCTTGACCGTGAGGGTAAGCAGCATCTGGGTGTGGGTCTTGAGCTTGGCCGCATTGATGATCACGTCGGCATGGACGGCCTCCTCGGCAATGGCGATCGAGCCGAAAGGCGCCCCGATATCGATCTGGACCGAACGCTGAAAGGGCCGGCATGGGCAGTCGAGCCCTTTGAGGGCGTCCCGGATGCCGCTCATTCGGCAGATCTTCTCGAAGGAGCCGATCGCGGGGCTGTCTGCCACAAGCGGCCTCGCCCCTTTGTCCAGGACATACTCCGCCGCGAAGCGGACCATCTGCGGATGGGTCAGTATGGCCTGCTGCGGTGTGGCGGGGGCCAGGAGATTCGGTTTGATCAGGACGCGGCTGCCCCGACGGATCTGCCCGCCCCCCATCGCCTCCATCAACTGAAAGATCAGCGGACGGAGCCTCCGGCTCTCATAGTCGGCCTGCCTGACGTAAACACGGGACATGGTTTTCATTCACTTCTTGACGGTTGGCGCTGGCGGCGTTCCCTGCCTGTCCGGTTCCCGCGACATGCTATCGGAAATCAGCGGGTACTGCAAGACAGAATGAATGCGGGGACCCAAGGCCCCGTCAAAGTCGGCTGGATGATGGTCCCCAGACGAACCTTTGTGGAATTTTTGGGGTGCCCGTCTCGGCGAGGGAAGCGTCCGCGAAGCGGCCCATTCCCATTGTCTGAGCCCGCAGGGCGAGTTTGGGAATGGGAGCGGCCGAGCCGTAGAACGGGCCAAAAATTTTACAGGTGAGTGGCGGGACCCTCTTCCGGCCACATCAGAGTGATGGCGCCAACTTTGACGCAGCCCTGATCGGGGACCAAATCCTCCTTGACTAATAGAGTAAAAAAATATAGCTATTACAGTTTATATCCAAATGCCATCGGGTTATTGTGTATGGAAGAGAGAGAGTTTCAGCGAAGACGCCGCGAGAAAATCGATTCATTGAGGAGTGACGGTATTGACCTGTACCCCAACGAGGTCTGCGTCGGGGATACCACTGCCGCCATCGGCGAACGTTTCGGGGGGCTGGACAACGAAGCGCTGGAAAAGGTGACGGACCGCTTCACCCTTGCCGGTCGTCTGATGGCGGTTCGTGACTTCGGGAAGGGCGCCTTCATCAGCATCCAGGACCGCAAAGGTCGGCTCCAGGCCTTCCTCCGCAGAAACCGGCTGGGAGAGGAAACCTTCGCGCTGTTCAAGAAGCTGGACATCGGAGATATCGTCTGGATCGCCGGCCGGGTCTTCAAGACAAAAACGGGCGAGCTGACCATCGATGTGGAGGAAAAGGGCCTCCGGCTGCTTTCCAAGGCGATCCGGCCTCTGCCCGAAAAGTGGCACGGTTTGACGGACGTGGAAATTCGGTACCGTCAGCGTCACCTCGATCTGATCGTGAATCCCGACGTGCGCGACCTTTTCCGCAGGCGGAGCCTGATCATCAGTCTCATCCGCCGGTTTATGGAGGAGCGGGATTTTCTTGAGGTGGAGACCCCGATGATGCAGCCGCGGGCCGGCGGGGCCGTCGCCCGTCCCTTCAAGACCTTTCACAACACCCTGAAAATGGAGCTCTTTCTTCGCATCGCTCCGGAGCTCTATCTCAAGCGGCTGATCACCGGCGGGATGGAGCGTGTCTTCGAAATCAACCGGAACTTCCGCAACGAAGGGATCTCCACCTTCCACAATCCGGAATTCACGATGATGGAGTTCTACCAGGCATACGCCACCTATGAAGATCTCATGTCCTTCACGGAGGAGCTGATCACCTTCGTGGGCCGGACGATTTTCGGCTCCCTGACGTTCCCCTATCAGGGGAACGATATTGACCTGACGCCCCCCTGGCGGAGGATCACGGTGCGCGATGCGGTGATTCAGATCGGCGGCGTGGAGGAGGCGATCCTTGACGATCCGGGGCGGATGGCCGATTATGCGCGGCAGCTGGGGCTTGAAGTGAAGGCGACGGATCCCCCCGGCAAGGTGCTGATGGCCATCTTCGACGAAACGGTAGAGGCAAAGCTGATACAACCAGTCTTCATCACCCACTACCCTGTGGAGGTCTCGCCGCTCTCCCGTCGGAACGCCCTCGACCCTACCCTCGTCGACCGCTTCGAGCTGTATATCTGCGGCAGGGAGATTGCCAACGCCTTCTCCGAACTCAACGATCCCGCAGACCAGCGGGAGCGGTTCGAGATGCAGCTCAGGGAAAGGGAGGCCGGCGATCTGGAAGCGCATGAGATGGACGAGGATTACATCGCCGCCCTGGAATGCGGCATGCCGCCGACGGCGGGAGAGGGGATCGGGATCGACCGGCTCGTGATGCTTTTCACCAATTCCGCCTCGATCCGTGACGTAATCCTTTTCCCCCTTCTCCGGTCCCGGGAGGCTTCGCCGGATGAAGCGGCACACATCAACAGGGTGGATGCGGGTGGCTAATGTCCTATGAATTCCTCATCAGCCTGCGCTATCTCAGAGCCAGACGGAAGCAGGTCTTCGTTTCGATCATCACCTTCATCTCCGTTGCCGGGATCTTTCTGGGTGTCGCGGCCCTGATCATCGTCCTGGCCGTCATGAATGGTTTCGAAACCGATCTGCGCACCAAGATACTGGGGATCAACTCCCATGTCATCGTGCTGGAGCACGGCGGCCCGATGCGTCATCATCGCGTGGTGATGCAGGAGGTGGCCCAGATTCCCGGCGTCATTGCGGCCACCCCGTTCATCTACAGCCAGGCGATGCTGAAAAACGGGAACAATGTGACCGGCGTCGTGCTGAGGGGTCTCTCGCTGGATGACGCGCTGAAGGTTGTCAATCTCGGGAAGTTCCGGGAGGGAAGCGTGGAACATCTGAGGGACGGCAAACGCGACATCCCCGGCCTCAGACCCGAACACGCCGATCTGCCCGGCATTGTCATCGGTCGCGAACTGGCGAAGAACCTCGGTGTCTTTCTCTTCGAAACGGTCCATATCGTCTCCCCGACCGGCGTTTCGACACCCATGGGCATGATTCCCAGGATGAAGCCCTTTGTCGTTGTGGGCATCTTTGAATCGGGCTTCTACGAATACGATTCCACGCTGGCCTATATCTCCCTGAAGACCTGCCAGGAGTTCCTGAACATGGGGGACCATGTCACCGGCATCGAAATCCGGGTCGATGACATCTACAAGGCGGACAGGACCGCCAAGGCGATCGAGAGGAAAGTGGGTTACCCCTACTGGGCCCGGAACTGGATGGAGATGAACAAGAACCTCTTCGCTGCGCTCAGACTGGAGAAGCGCGTCATGTTCATCATCCTCTCCCTGATCGTGATCGTCGCGGCCTTCAATATCATCAGCGCGCTGATCATGATCGTCATGGAGAAGAATCGGGACATCGCCATTCTCAAGACGATGGGCGCCACACGGCTGGGTATCATGAAGATTTTCATCTTCCAGGGACTGATCGTGGGGACCATCGGCACACTGTTCGGCAGTCTTGCGGGACTGGCTGTTGCCTTCAACCTGGAAGACCTCTCCCGTTTCGTGGAGGGGATCTTCGGTTTCAAGATCCTCCCGGGAGAAGTGTATTACCTCAGCGAGCTCCCGTCGCAGGTGAACTTCGGCGATGTGGGAATCATCATCATAGGGACGATGCTCATCAGTTTTCTTTCCACGATCTATCCCTCCTGGCGGGCTTCCCGGCTCGATCCGGCAGAGGCGTTGCGCTATGAATGACGGCTTCGTAAAAAAGTCCGGATGCTTCGTTGCGCT
>JBFMBA010000250.1:0-9052 GCA_040755475.1 Thermodesulfobacteriota bacterium | reverse complement strand
GGCGAGCCGCCCGCCTTCATGCGGGTCTACGACATCACCGACGAGAAGCGGCCCCTTCCCGCAGCGACCTTTCATGTGCCGCCGGACCCCTCGGGAAGAACCGGCGGACGGTTCGGCGCGCATCAGCCCCACGAACACGTCGGGCCGGACAACCTGGTCTACGCCGCCTGGTTTTCAGGGGGTCTGCGGGTGATCGATCTTTCGGACCCCTACCACCCCAGGGAGGTCGGGCATTTCATCCCCCGGCCGGGTTCGGGTCAGCGGTACGCCCAGAGCAACGATGTCTTCGTGGACGCGAGGGGATTCATCCACCTCATCGACCGCATCCGGGGGTTCGACATCCTGCGCTTCACGAAGCCGCCGGCCAGGTGACGTTCATGGTCGCCGGCCCGGCGCCCCTTTGCTGAACGACGGGAGGGAACGGTCCCGGCAACGAGAGGAGCCCATGCCTGAAAAAGACACGGCCAAGCTGAAGATTGACAAGACCCAAAAGATCAAGCCCTCCCCCGGGCGCGCAAGAAGATATGTCCTCGCCGCGGCCCTTGTCCTGCTCCTGATCGCAGCCGCGGGACTGTACCTGAGCGGGATTATCGCGCCGGCCCTTTCCGTGGACGTGACCACCGTTTCCCTCGTTTACCCCTCCCAGTCGCTCTCCGTTCTCAATGCCAGCGGCTATGTCGTCGCCCAGCGCAAGGCCGCCGTGGCCTCCAAGGTGACCGGCCGCCTGGTGGCGATCATGGTGGAGGAAGGCAGCAAGGTCCAGGCGGGTCAGGTGATTGCCCGCATGGATGACGCCGACGTCTCCGCGGCCCGAAACCAGGCCGCGGCCAACCTGAATGCCGCCCGGGCCGCCCTCGAGCAGGCCCGCGTGGAGCGCGACGGCGCCCGAACGGAATATGAACGCTACAAGAAGCTGGTCGCCGCAGGCTACGTGGCCCGATCCGAGCACGACGCCGTCGAAACGCGTTACCGGGTCGCCGCTGAAGGGGTCAAGGCGTCCGAAGCATCGGTCCAGGCCGCAGCGGCGGCGCTGCAGAACGCCGATGTGGCCATCGAGTACACCCGGATCCGGGCTCCCTTCGACGCCGTCGTGCTGACCAAGAACGCGGACCTGGGCGACATCGTGACGCCCATCGGGGCCGCGGCCAACGCCAAGGCCGCCGTCGTCACGATTGCCGACATGGGCTCCCTGCAGGTGGAAGTGGATGTCTCGGAGAGCAGCATCACCCGCATCCGGGTCGGCCAGCCCTGCGACATCCAGCTCGACGCCCTTCCCGACCAGCGGTTCCGGGGGGAGGTCCATGCCGTCGTTCCGACCGTGGACCGCAGCAAGGCCTCGGTCTTGGTCAAGGTCCGGTTTCTGGACAGGGATTCCCGGATGCTGCCCGATATGAGCGCCAAGGTTTCCTTTCTCGCGCGGCGGCTTACCCAATCCGAACGCAAGCCGCGGCTGGCGGCCCACCAATCGGCGCTGATCGCCCGGGGCGGCGGCATGATCGCCTTTCGTCTCGAAGGAAACAGGGCAAGGGAAGCACCCGTCCGGACCGGCACGGCGCTGGGGGACATGGTGGAAATCCTGTCGGGACTCGAAGCCGGGGACCGGCTCGTCATCACCCCCCCGAAGGGGTTGAAGGACGGTTCGCGGATCAAGATCGCCGAAAGGTGAACGACGCCCCATGAACCCATCCCAAGGACCCATCGTCGAAATCAGTCACGTGGACAAATCCTATCGGCGGGGGAACCTTGTCGTTCCCGTCCTGCACGACATCACCTTCGACATCGCCGACGGGGAGTTTCTGGCGCTCATGGGGCCCTCGGGCTCCGGGAAGACGACCCTGCTGAACCTCATCGCGGGCATCGACAGGGCGGACCGCGGGGTCATCCGGGTGGGCGATGTGGACATCACGACCCTTTCCGAAACGGATCTCGCCCGCTGGCGCGCCAACAACGTGGGCTTCATCTTCCAGTTCTACAACCTGATCCCCGTCCTGACGGCCCTGGAGAACGTGGAGCTTCCCCTCCATCTGACGGCCCTGTCGCGGAAACAGAGGCGGGAGCACGCCGAAACCGCGCTGCGCATGGTG
Source organism: Thermodesulfobacteriota bacterium (assembly GCA_040755475.1). Classification (GTDB taxonomy): domain Bacteria; phylum Desulfobacterota; class Syntrophia; order Syntrophales; family UBA5619; genus JAKAFS01. Next base: position 6,968 of record JBFMBA010000250.1, on the reverse strand, counting down.
AACCTGGACCATCGGATGGATCACTCCCCCAGGGAAATGTCCGGCGGTGAGCAGCAGCGGGTGGCCATCGCCCGCGCCATCGTCACCGACCCGGCGATCCTGGTCGCCGACGAGCCGACGGGGGATCTGGACCGCGTGTCCGCCGAGGAGATCCTGACGATGATGGAAAGCCTGAACGACCAGATGGGAAAGACCATCATCATGGTCACCCATGATCCGCGGGCGGCGGAGCGCGCCAAGCGGCTGCGCCATTTGGACAAAGGGTTCCTGAATCATGATGCTTCTGAAGATCCTCTTTAGAAACGCCTTCCGCAACAGGCTCCGCAGCGGCCTGACGATCATGGGCATCACCGTGGCCATTCTGGCCTTCGGCCTTCTCCGAACGGTGATCGACGCCTGGTATGCCGGCGTCGAGTCGGCATCCGTGTCCCGCCTCGTCACGCGAAATGCCATATCGATCATTTTCCAGCTCCCCCTGGCCTACAGGGAAAAGATCCGCCAGATCGAAGGGGTGAAGCACGTCTCCTACGGCAACTGGTTCGGCGGCGTCTACATCGAGGAGAAGAACTTCTTCCCGAATTTCTGCGTGGAACCGAAGACCTACATGACGATCTATCCGGAATTCGTCATTGCGCCCGGGGAGATGAAGGCCTTCCTGGCCGACCGCAAGGGGTGCGTGGCCGGCAGGAAGCTGGCGGCACGATTCGGCTGGCGGATCGGCGACACGATCACGCTCAAGGGAACGATCTACCCGGGCAACTGGGAGTTCGTCCTCCGGGGCATCTACCGGGGCAGGGATCAAACGATCGACGAATCGCAGTTCTTCTTCCACTGGGATTACCTTAATGAAACCCTGAAACAGGCGTCACCCCAGCGGGCCGACCACGTGGGATTCTACATCATCTCCGTCACCCGGCCGGACCTGTCGCCCGAGGTCGCGCTGGCCATCGACAGCACCTTCAAGAACTCCCTGGCCGAGACGCTCACCGAGACGGAAAAGGCCTTCAACCTGGGCTTCATCGCCATGAGCGGGGCCATCGTCACGGCGATCCAGATGGTCTCCTTCGTGGTCATTCTGATCATCATGGCGGTCGTTGCCAACACCATGGCCATGACCACCCGGGAGCGGATCGGCGACTATGCAATCATGAAAACCATGGGATTCGGCGGGGGCGCCATCGCCATGATCATCTTCGGTGAATCGCTCGTCATCGCCCTGACGGGCAGCCTGGCGGGGATGGCCCTGACCTACCCCGCGGCCGCCGCCTTCGGCCACTCCCTGTCGAACTACTTCCCGATCTTTCTTGTCTCACGCGAGACGCTCTGGCTCGACCTTCTGGCCGCGCTGCTGATCGCCTTCTGCGCCGCGATCATACCGACCCGCCATGCGATCCGCGTGGGCATCGCCGATGGCTTGAGGAGAATCGGATAATGGCCGTTCCCCTCTCCTACAGCATGCGCAATCTCTGGAAACGCCGACTGACGACCGTCCTGACGGTTTCCGGCATGGCGCTCGTGGTCTTTGTCTTTGCGGCCGTCCTCATGATGGCCGAGGGTCTTCAGAAGACGCTCGTGGACACGGGTTCTTACGACAATGTCGTGGTCGTCCGGAAGGGGTCGTCCTCGGAGGTGATGAGCGGCATCGCACGGCTTCAGGCCTCCATCGTGGAGATGCTGCCCCAGATGGCCATCGGCCCCGGCGGCCGGCGGCTCGTGGCCAAGGAGGTCGTGATCCTGATCGCGCTTCAGAAGCGGGGCGAGAGAAAAAGCTCGAGCCACTCCAACGTGGTGGTCCGGGGCGTCCAGGAAAGCTCTCTCCTGCTGCGGCCGCAGGTGAAGCTCGTCTCGGGCCGCCTGTTCAGGCCGGGATCCTCGGAGGTGATCGTCGGCAACAGCATCGCCAAGGGGTTCAAGGGGGTCGATCTGCAGGGAACCCTGAACTGGGGCATGAGGCGCTGGACCGTCGTGGGCGTCTTCGATGCGGGAAACACCGGATTCAGCTCCGAGATCTGGGGGGACGCCGACCAGGTAATGCAGGCCTTCCGCCGTCCCGTCTATTCCTCCATCCTCTTCCGGTTGCGTGATCCGGACGCCTTCGAGGCGGCGAAAAAGGCCGTCGAGACGGATCCCCGGCTCACCCTGGAGGCCAAGCGGGAAACACGATACTACCTCGATCAGTCCGAGGTGATGGCGAAGTTTCTCCGGATCCTCGGGATGTCGCTGACGGTCATCTTCTCCATCGGCGCGGTCATCGGGGCCATGATCACCATGTATTCGGCCGTGGCCAACCGGATCGGCGAGATCGGAACCATGCGGGCCCTGGGGTTCCGCAGGCTGAGCATCCTGGCCGCTTTTCTTGCCGAGTCGCTGCTTCTGGGCTTCATCGGCGGCATCGCCGGACTGTTCTTCGCCTCCTTCATGCAGCTGATCACCGTCTCCACCGTGAACTTCCAGACCTTCTCGGAACTGGCCTTTCGTTTCACGCTCAGCGGGCCCATTGCCCTTCAGGCCATGGCCTTTTCGCTTGTCATGGGCCTGGTCGGCGGCCTGCTGCCCGCCCTGCGCGCCGCACGGATGAAGATCGTCGAGGCGCTGCGGGCGGCGTAATATGGCCGTTCAAGCGACGCCGTCCGGGCGGATCTTGACGTCCGCGCGGTTCGGTGGTATTGAGCCGACGTTACCGAAAGGAAACTCTTGAAGCACAAACAGGACTCATTCTGGGGCGGCGTCATCCGCTCGATGGGGATCGTCTTCGGCGACATCGGTACGAGCCCCATCTATACCCTCACCGTCGTCTTCGCCCTGACGCCGAGGACGGAGCAGAGCGTCCTGGGCATCCTGTCTCTGGTGACATGGACGATGGTCATCCTCGTCACCGTGGAATACGGCTGGCTGGCCATGAGTCTGGCCTACCGGGGACAGGGGGGCGAGATCATGCTGCGGGAGATCCTGCGAAAGATACTCAAACCCGGCCGGCAGCTCACCTTTGCCGGTTTCCTCACGTTCATCGGGGTTTCCCTGCTGCTGGGCGACGGCGTCATCACGCCCGCCATCTCGCTCCTGTCGGCCGTGGAAGGGATGCTGCTCATCCCGGGCCTGCAGCATCTGAAAATGGAAGTCCTGATCCTGATCGCGGCCGCGATCGCCGTAGCCCTCTTTTCCTTTCAGTCCAGAGGGACGGACAAGGTGGCCGGGGCCTTCGGCCCGATCATGCTGGTCTGGTTCCTTGCCCTGGCCATCTCGGGCCTCATATCCGTCGCCACCATGCCGGGGATTCTCCGGTCCGTCAATCCATACTACGCCTTCGAGTTCCTCCGGGAAAACGGCATCACCGGCTTTTTTGTCCTCTCCGAGGTGATCCTCTGCGCCACGGGCGGGGAGGCGCTCTACGCCGATATGGGGCACCTGGGTAGAAAGCCGATCCTCCATGCCTGGCACTTCGTATTTGCCGCCGTGCTGCTCAATTACATGGGGCAGGGCATATTCGCCCTGCAGCACCCCGAGATCAAATCACTCCTGTTCGGGATGATCCAGCACCAGGCGCCCTACCTGTACATCCCCTTTCTCACCCTCACGGTAATCGCCACGATCATCGCCTCGCAGGCCATCATCAGCGGAGCCTTCTCCATCGTCTACCAGGGGATCACGACGCGGATCATGCCCCTGCTGAAGGTGAACTACACGTCCAGCCAGATGAAGGCCCAGATATACATCCCCGTTGTGAACTGGGGGCTTCTGTGCGCGGTCATCTTCATGATGCTGACCTTCCATAAATCGGAAAACCTGGCGGCGGCCTACGGCATGGCGGTCACCGGATCGATGACGATCACGAGCCTGATGCTGATTCTGGTCTTCGCCCACCTCAAAAAAATGAAATGGAAGGTTCCCGCGGCGATTGGGGTCTGCGGCATTGCCTTTACCTATTTTTTGTCCACGCTGAGCAAGATTCCCGACGGCGCATACTGGTCCCTGATCCTGGCCGCCGTCCCCCTGACCGTCATTCTGGTATGGACCAGGGGGCAGCAAAGGCTGTACAACGCGCTTCGCCCGCTCGAGCTGAAAACCTTTCTGGTCGGTTACGGGCAGATCTATGCGAAAGAAAGGAACATTGCCGGGACGGCCCTGTTCTTCTGCCGCGACCACCGGATGATTTCGCCCTACATCGTCCACACCATCTTCCGCAGCAACATCATCTATGAGCGGAACATCCTCATCTCCATCATCCGGACCGAGGAGCCCTTCGGCGTGACGACGCACCTGACGAAGGACCTGGGGCCGGGACTCGAAGCATTCGAGGTGCGCGCCGGTTACCGCGAGATCCTCGACATCGAAAACCTCATCAAGGAGCACAGCATCCAGGAGAAGGTCATCTTTTACGGCGTGGAGGATATCGTCACGCGCAACCCGATCTGGCACCTCTTCAGCCTGATCAAGCAGGTCACCCCCAATTTCGTGCAGTTCAGCAAACTGCCCCCCAGCCGGCTGCAGGGGATCGTGACCCGGGTGGAGATGTAAAAACCCCCGAACACCGATACCGTATGATTGAATCGCTTGAAAAAGGAGTTGGAGCGGCGGTCATGGATCATCGGGCGCCAGGACCCGCACGGGCGCCCACGGAGCGCTGGAAGAACGACGGCCGGGGGAGTTGATCCTCCCGATCAATGAAAGACACTCTCCGCCGGTGCCGGCGCCTCCCCGTTGCGAAGGATGATTCGGGCGTCCGCGACGACGCACCGTCGGGAGGAACACAGAAGCGGATTGATATCGATCGATTCGATCGATTCACCCAGCTCCATGACGACAGACGAGAAAGCGACAAGGGTTCCCGTCAGCCGGTCGAGATCCACCCCCTCGCCCCCCCGGTATCCCGTCAGCAGGCGATGGGCCTTCAGTTCCCCGATCATGGCCGGGGCGTCTTTATCGGACAGGGGGGCCATCCGCAGGGCAACATCCCTGTAAATCTCCACCCCGGTTCCCCCTATCCCCAGCAGGATCATGGGACCGAACTGAAAATCGAACTTCGCCCCGAGAATGAGCTCGATGCCCGGCACCGTCTCCTCCACGATCATGCCGAGGAATCCGTCCAGTTCCTGGAACCGCCGAAAGGTCTCCGTCAGAGCTCCGGCGTCGGCGATCCCGACGCTCACGCCCCCCACGTCCGACTTGTGGATGATGCGGGGGGAAACGACCTTGCCCACCACCGGATAACCGATTTCTCCGGCGAAGCGGATCGCCGCATCAGAGGTCCGGGCAAAGGTGAAGCGGGGGACTTCAAATCCTGCCAGGGCGAAAAAGCGCTTCGCCTCCGGTTCGAGGACCCATCCGTCGGTCCGGGCCGCTTCGATGATACCGAGCATATCGGGACGCAAGCCGTTCATTGGCGGTTCCTCCTGAGCGCATCCACCATGAGCACCGCCCCCTCGATGGAATGGGCGACGGGAGAGCCGTTCAAGGTAAATCCCTCGATGAGCATGGCATATTTCTCCACATTGGGCACATAGGCGATCATGGGTACCCCGCATTGCCGGGCGATCCCCCCGAGCCTGGCGCCGAGATCCGACGTGATGCCCGGTACGTAGGGAAGGAGAAGCGCAAGCACGCAATCGATGTTATCCATCGAACAGAAGGTCTTGACAGTGGCCACGAAATCCTCATCGATCCCGCTCCCGGTCAGGTCCACGGGATTGGCGAGCGCGGCAATCTCCTGCACGCTCGGACTGAGCCTTTTGCGGAGTTCTTCCCTCAGTTCTTCCGGCAGTTCCGGTACCCGAAGCCCACGCGCGGCACAGGCATCAACGGCAACCGCCCCGTGACCGCCGCTCACCGTGACGATCCCCACCCGCCCCTCGATCGGTTTGGCATAGGTACTCAAGGATTCACAGAAGGAGATGAACTCCAGTTCGTTTGCCGCCTCAACGATATTGTACTGGGAAAGCACCGCAGAGAAGCTCGCATAGTCGCCCGCCAGAGAGGCCGTGTGGCTCGAGACGGCTCTGCCGCCGCCCGGGCTTTTGCCCGATTTCAGCACGACCACCGGCTTGCCGCATTTCTTCGCCTTGATCACGAACTGTCTTCCTTCATTTTCGCCGAAGCCTTCGATGTAGAAGGCGATGACTTTCGTGGCGGCATCCGCCGCGAAATAATCCAAAAGGTCCAGTTCTCCCAGAAGCGCCTTGTTTCCGATGCTGATCGCCTTGGCGAGCCCCACCCCCTCATTTGAGAATTTGATCATCTGGTCGACAAGGATGCCTCCGCTCTGACTCACGAAGGAGACGTTTCCGACGACGGGGTTCACCATCCGCTCGCCCGGCAGGAAGAAAGTATCCAGACGGGTGGGGACGTAAATGCCGAGGCAGTTGGGACCCACGAAGGGGAAATCGCCCTCCCTGGCGATCGCGACAAGCCTCTCCTGCAGATCCGCCCTGCCCACTTCGGTGAAGCCTCCCGAGATGACAACGGCGGACCGGGCCTTCGCCCCGATGCACTGCTCCATCACCTCGGGGACGATGTCCGCCCGGACGGCAATGACCGCCATGTCGATCGGATCCGGCAGTTCGGAAATATTCCGGCAGATCGCCTCGCCGTTGATGGTGCCTCCCCGGGGGTTGACACCGTAGACCCGAACCGGATAGCGGAGCAGGTTCTTATTGAAAATCTCATTGGCCGGATGCCGGTCATTGCTCCCCGACACGCCGAATACGGCCATCGTCCGCGGTTCGAAAAGCGGTTTGAGATCCATGGGATCCTCCTGAAAATGCCGCTACCCCGGCGGGCCGGGCCTTGGCAGGAGGGGGGAACAAGCCACGGTTCGGGAGGCACCCCCCCTCACCTGCCCATATACCCCCTCGTGAGCGCGTCCCAGTGTTCGGATTTCATGAGTCTTTTCAGACCCTCGTTCAGCGTTCGAAGGAGCGTCCCGTCCTCTTTCCGGACGGCATAGCCATACTCCCGGTCGCCCATTCCAAAGC
>JBFMBA010000249.1:0-6621 GCA_040755475.1 Thermodesulfobacteriota bacterium | reverse complement strand
CGACGGATGCCTTTGAGATGCAGGCTTCCCAGATGGTATAAACACTATGGATTAGTGATGACCACAGAAGCCGTGTACGTAGTTCCGTTGACCGTGATACTGGCTGTGGCAACTCCCGCCGTTCCAGTTGCTACACCAGCGCCCGTAAAAGTACTGACCGCGTTTCCGCTGGCATCTGTTATCGACGATGCTGGCAAGATACTGACACCGCCGGTCTGGGTGAATGTGACCGTCACGCCGCTGACAGCCGTCCCCAAATTGTTCCGGACGGTTGCAGTAATTACACTGCTGCCGCCAACAGCAGATAGCGTAGCAGGGGTCGCACTGACGGTAATGCTGTAAACAGATGTCACCGTTGCGGCGCTCCGGGTGATCACGACGAAGTTCGTCGAACCGTTCGCGAGCGCTGCCCGGACGGTGTCAAATACATCGAAATTCGGCGAGTTGCTTCCGCCGCGATAGACCGCCCTGGCGTTGCCCGATCCGTCGGTGGTGACGATGACGCTCAGGACGCAGGCGTTGGCCGCGTTGATGAAGCAGGCGTTGGAGTCGTTCGTCGGGATGGTGAAGGTGACCGCTTCGCCCATCATCGGGTTGTTGTTGCCGTCGGTCACGGTTGCCGTGATGATGCTGGTCTGTCCATCGGCAACCGATGTCGACGAGGCGGTGAGGTTGGAGATCCGGGGGCCGATAATGCCGCCCGTTTTGTTGATCGTGATCGTCGCCGTGGCGCCGGCGCCGGTGGTGACGCGCACGCTGTCGATGGCGAAATTGTTCCCCGCCGTGTAGAGGGCCATGGCCTGGCCGTTTCCGGCCGTCCGGTCGTTCACCACGGCCAGCCCGCCGTTGTTGGCGGGCGTCAGCAGGGTGAAGGTAACCCGCTCGCCGATGACCGGCGCCAGAGACCCGTCGCTGCGGAGGCTCATCACCCGGACGACCAGTGTGAGGCTGCCCCCCGGGTCGACGGACACGGAGGTGATGACCGTACCGGTAGACACGTCGTAGAATTGAACGATCCCTATCCCCAGGGGATCGGCCGAATCGCCGCATCCGGAGAGCGAACCAAGACATACGATGATCAGCATGAGCCTGACCATGACTGGGAGGCGCCTCACTTTTCTTAACATTCCCATTCTCCTTTCGGTCATCCGGTACGCGGGGCCGACCTCATCTCCCCATGATTCTGAATTCTCGCGCTAGACGCTGGGCCTCGGCGATCTGCTCGGGGGTCATCCAGATGGTGACCCGGTCCCGCGCCGCCTTCGCCTTCGCTTCACCCTGGATCGCCGCCAGACTATACCACATCAGCGCCTGGACTTCATCGCGCGATACCCCCAGCCCCTTTTCATGCAGGTACCCGATCATGTGCTGGGCCAGCCGGTTTCCCCGCTCGGCCGCCTCGCGATAGTATTTTGCCGCCTCCACGTAGTCCTTCGGCGTCCCTTCGCCCTTTTCGTTCATGTAACCCACATTGTACTGGGCATAGGGATTGCCCTGCCGGGCGGCCTTCTTGAACCAGCCCAGCGCTGCGGGGAAATCGCGCGCCACACCCTGGCCCAGGTAGTACATCAATCCCACGTTGAACTGGGCGGCGGCATCCCCCTTCTCGGCGAGGGCCCTGTTCTCCCGGAACGCCTTCGCCTGGACGTCCTCCGGTTTGAACTCCCGGACCAGCCTCTGCGCCTCGGCGATCTGCGTCGGCGTCATCCGGTTCGCCATCGCATCCCTCAGGGGCATGGCCTCCATATCACCCTGGGCGGAGGCAAAGACGAACCACATGAGCGCCTGGGGATAATCCTGCGGGATCACACCCTGCACCCCTTCGGCATAGATGGAGCCGAGCGTCGTCTGGGCGAAGACATGGTTCTGATCGGCGGCCCTGCGCATCCACCGGATCGCCTCGGCGTAGTCCCGGGGGACCCCGCGGCCCTGATAGTAGAGCGAACCCAGGTTGAACTGGGCGTCGGCATTGCCCTGTTCGGCAAGCGGTTTCAGATCGCGGGCCGCGGCGGCGGGATCCTTTGGCTGATAGAATTTCATCCCCTTCTGATATTCTGCCGGAGCGCAGCCCGAAACACCCCAGAGCACGGCCGCCGTGAAGGCCATCAGCATGTATCTGGCCAGATATGTCATCGCGTCTCTCTCCTTGACCACCGCCTGATCCGTGGTTGCGTCTCCATTGGCGACTTGAACAGGCGCGTACGAGTCATGGTTTCCAGGGGCCGGTCTGGATTCCCACCCCTTCCGGCGCTTTCATGATCGTGGGGGTGATGAAGATCAGCGTCTCTTCCATATCCTCGCTCTTTCCTTCCCCCTTGAAGAGCCAGCCCAGACCGGGGATGTCCTTGAACCAGGGCACCCCGGTGTCGGTAGCCACACCTTTCTTCTTGGTCAAACCGGAAATCACGATCGTCTCGCCGTCCGCGACGACCAGGTCCGTCTTCGTCTCTTTCACGATGATAGTTGGCTGGCCCAACACCAAACGTGAAAAATCCGCCTCGTCCTTTTTGACGACGATCGTCAGTTTGATATTTTTCACGTCGACCACGTGGGGGGTGATTTCCAGCCTCAAAACGGCCCGCTTCCAGGTGACGGTCGCCGGGGAGGTTGCCGTGGCCGGCGTGACGAAGGGGATGTCCTCTCCGCTTTCGGTGGAAGCCGTCTGATTGTCCAGCGTCACAAGGGAGGGGCTGGACAGGATGTTCAGCTTGCCGTCTTTCTGGAGGGCGCTCAACTGGATGTCCAGGATGTTGCCGCCGATGGTCCCGAACAGCAGGCCCAGTGATGCCGGGTTTGTCGCGCCCATCACCCCTGCCGGGAAATTGACGCCGTATCCCTGGCCGCTTATGCCCGGTCCCGCTCCGGGGAACGGGGTGTACCCCCCCGAAAGGACGGAACCCGGCGGCACCGTTGAACCGCCCGTTCCCCCCGGCGTGACGAAGAGATTCTGGTTCCCCAGTTTTTGACCGAATGCGCCGCCCCACTGGATGCCCAGGTTGCGGGCGGTGTTCTTCGTCGTTTCCACGATGTTGGCCTTGATCTGGATCTGGTCGGTCGGGACATCCATCTTGGCGATCATGTCCAGAATGCCGTACAGGTCGCGCTTGACCGCCGTTACGATGATGCTGTTCGTGTCTGCGTCGGCGCCGATCCAGCCGAGCTGCTTCCCTTCCGAATCGGTGCTCAGAAAACTTTGAAGAAGCTGGATGAAGTCGCCGGCCCCCTCCACGGAAACCGTCTTCGTCTTTGTCTCATCCATCGAGAGCGGTGTCGTCTTTCTCGCACTGACCGTGCCGGCGGCGGACTCCTTGACGCCGCCCAGCAGCACGTCCCTCTTGATCTCGATCTTGCTCTTGAAGACATCCTTGAGCAGGCGATACTTGATGGGCACGATCCGGGTGATCAGCGGCTCCTCATCCCGTTTTTTTCGCTCCCGCCGAATCAGCTCCTCCTCGGCCTTCCTGAGCCGCTCCTCTTCGGCCCCCTTGATCTTCTGGAAATTCTCCGTGCTCAGCACGGTGATGATGCGGCCGTTGTCCATGCGGGACAACCCCTTGATTCCCAGGACGGTGTCGAGCGCCTGGCTCCAGGGCACATCCTGGATGCTCAGGGTCACCGTCCCTCTGACGTCGTCCCCGTAGACGATGCTCACATGGCCCTGCTCGGCCAGCAGCCTGAGCACCGACTTGATGTCGGCATCCTGGACATCCAGAGAGATCCGTGCGCCGGTCGAGACCGGCTTGGCCCCGGTTGGATCTCCCGCCGCGGCCATCGCGGGCGCTGCCTGCGCCGCGGGCCGCAGCTCCTCCTGCCGGATCGTCCGTGGTTGAAGGGTCGGCGGCTTCTGCGGAGCGGGGACTGCCGCCGCCAGCGAGGCGACGTTGAAATCGATCAGGACATTCATCCCCTCCGACCGGACGCTGTAGGGGACCCTTTGCCTGAGCTCGATGGCGGCCAGGGCCCAGGTTCGGCCGTCGCCCGCCTTCTGGACGGGGGTCACCCGTATCACATTGGCGAGGGAGGGATCCTCGAGGGAACGGCGGAGACCCTCGGGGACGAAGAGGTTCTCCAGGCGGACCACGACGGTGTTGCCCGGCGGATTCTCGACGGTGAACTCCGGGAGTTTCGTCACGGTCAGGATGACCCGCTCTCTTCCCGGCTGCTTTTCGAAGGCGACGTTTTCCAGGTATCCGGCGCTGACTGCCTGCCCCGTTGCCGCCGGTCCCGGGGGTGGGGCGCCCCATGCCGGAAGCAGGGCCGCCGTCATGAGCAGCATGAAAAAAACAAGCCACGTCGATCGCATTGCCCGTCTCATGGTCTCCCCTCTTGTTCTCCCTTGCGAAGCATCATTGTGATGCGCCTGGGCTGCGCTGCCTTGGCCTTCGGGTCCGGATCCCCGATCCTCTCTTCCACGATGACCCGGTCGGGCAGGATCTCCACGACCCGGCCCTCGTTGGGCCCGATGTACGTCCCCAGAAAAAGCGGGTAGAATTTTTTCGCGGTGCCATCCTCGACCATGGCCGTGCGTCGCTCGCTGTTGCCGGCGATGCCCACCAGCCGGAACTGGGCAACCTCCGATCGCTGGAGCGGCGAGATGGCCTGTCCCTTTGCAGCTGCCTGCATGGCCGTCTTTTTCTTGCGATCCCCCTCCCGCTTCTTCTGGATCTCCATCTCCGCCTCGATGAAGGAGTAAAAGGGATCGGGTTTGCCGGCCGGCTGATAGACATAGGGAGCGGGCGGCTTCTGGGGCGCCGTTTTCACCCCGGCGGTCGAAGCCGTCGCGGCGGCCGCCCCGGCTTCGATGGCCGGAAACAGGAAGCCGCAGAGCAGGACCGCTATGGTGACCCGATGCATCATTTCTTCTTATCCACGAACATGTAGGTCCTCATGGTACAGGAAATGTCCAGGACCCGCCCCCGTCCCTTCCTGTCCTGGGTGTCCGTCATGGTGATGTCTTCGATCGTGACGATCCGGGGAAGCCGGGCGGTCTGCGCAAAAAAAGACAGGGCGTTATGAAAACTGCCGGTCAGTTGGAGCCTGACGGGGATCTCTTCATAGAATTTCTCGGCCGGCTTTGCCGCCCCCGCCGGCGGCCGGGGCGGCGCGGGTTTCGCATCGGGAGGGGTGCGCTCGGGCGGTCTGGGCTCGAAGGCGATGAAATTCACGCCTGCCTCTCTTCCGGCACCGGCGACCGCGGCAAGAAGTTCCGGTATATCCCTTTGGTTGGGGAGCTTCATCAGGGCCGCCAGGAAGGCTTCCTTGGCCTGGCCGGCCTCCCGGACATGCCGTTCCCGCTGCGCGGTCACCTTTTGCTTTTCGGCAAGCTGCTGGCCCAGATCGGTCAGCTTTGTGCTGAGGGCCGAGTGCTGGTCGATGATATCCTGAACGAACAGGGTGAAAAAGAGGTAGCCGACAGCGATGTAAGCCAGCCCGATCAGCAGCGCCTTCGTTTTGGGGGGGAGTTTCTTGATGTCATCGAAATCGATGGCCATCGCTCACGATTCCTTCCTGGTGGTGCATGTGACGATGAACTGCTGCAGCCTGCTGCCCGAGACGTCCTTCTCTCTCGTTGCGATCAGGTCGGCTCTCCGGATGAAGCCGGCCTTCTGAAGGCCCTGCAGGAACCCGGCAATGACATCGTTGTTTCGGGCCACCCCTTCGATGCGCAGATCGCTTCCCGTCTGGGTGATCCGCTCCAGCCACAGGTCCCTTGCGGGGATGAGCATATTGAGCTCGTCGAGCATCCGGACCGGAAAAAGCCGATCACGCTCCAGGGATCCGATCACCGCCAGCTTCTGCTCGATCTCCAGCTTGTTCCGCCTGAGCGCCTCGATCTCGCCAACCTGCCTGTTCAGAACGGCCAGCTTTGCCTCCTCCTCCCGGATGCGGTTTCTCAGGCCGTCCATGTCCGAGCTGAAATAGAAATAGACCGAGCCCATGACCAGAAGAAAAAGCGACAGGAGAACGGCGTGCAGGATCATCCGGCTCTGGACGCTCGCCCTTTTTTCCCTTTCCCGGTAAGGAAGCAGATTGATCCTGATCATGCCTTGTCACCGATCTTCCGAAGGGCCAGACCCATGCTGACGGCGGCGACAGGGCCGAGCAGATCCCCCGCTTCCCTTTCAAGGATATGCCGGCGGCGGCCGATGCTTTTGAAGGGGTCGAGCATCTCGACCTCAAGGCCCAGACGGCGGCTCAACTCGTCGGTCATGCCGGGGATCAGGGCCCCACCGCCGGAAAGGAGAACCTGGCTGATGATTTCCCCGCTGACGGTGGTACGGAAGTAGTCCACCGAGCGCTCGATCTCGGAACAGATCACATCGGCGTAGGCGATCAGGCCGTTCCGGGAAATGGTCCGCGCTTCCTGGTCGTCTCCCAAACCGTTGATCTTGGCCTCTTCCGCCTCCTCGAAGGGGATGCTCAGATTTTTGGCGATCGCTTCGGTCACGAAGTTTCCGCCGAGGGTCACGTCCCGGGTGAAGATCGATGCCCCGCCCTTTACCGCGTTGAGACTGGTGAAGCTTGCTCCGATGTTGATCAGCAATGCGACTTCGTTCCGGTCGAAGGCATAATTTTCTTCGTACAGGGTTTCGAGGGCAAAGGAATCGACGTCAAGGATCA
>JBFMBA010000248.1:0-15732 GCA_040755475.1 Thermodesulfobacteriota bacterium | reverse complement strand
GACCCCAGCGCCGCAAGCGTGGCCGGCGGGAGCTCCCAGAGTTCTTTCTTGAACGGGCCGAATCCCTTCTTCCGGGTCTTGTAGAAGAACTGCTCATCCGTGTCTCCCTCTTTCCTGTCGGAGGCCTCCTCCCGCTTCAGGTGGTCGTATATCCGCGCCTTGAGGTCATCAGGAAAGTGTTTGCTGTCATAGACGATGTTCTGAAAGCCCGTGGCGAGATGGACCTCCGCCGTGCCGGTGGCGGGGAACCGGTCGAAGGCCTCATCGGGTAGCGTGGAGGCGCCGTGCTGCACCGCCCCGGCCAGCTGGAATTCGGTCCGCGCCGCCCGGGAAAGTTCCTCCAGCGTCGTAAAATCGAGTTTGACGCTGGCGACGCTCCCGTCGGCCAGCGGCACGCCGCCGTGGGTTGTTCCGGTCTGGACGCTGATTTTGCTGATCCCTTTGACCGGCGCGCCGCCTTTGCCCAGTGTATCCAGGTAGCCGTTCATAAAGGCGCGAAGCTCTTCCACCGTGCTGTTCTTTCCGCCCACCTCGCCGATTTCACCCCCGACCGAGATGGTGATTCCCGCCGGTTCCAGGTCCCGGATCATCGTCGTGAACTCGGCGGCAAGGCTGTAGTTGAGCCGCTGCTGTTCGAGCACCGTCGGTTTGGCCAGATCGACCAGTGTCGAGGTGTCGATGTCGATGTTGTAGAATCCGGCGTCGATCGCCTCCCAGATCAGGTCCTTGACGGCCTTGGTCTCCGCTGCGGGATCCTTTGCGTATTTCTTGGCCCCCACCTGGAAGTGGTCGCCCTGGAGGAAAAGCGGCCCGCGGTATCCCGTTTTGATGGCCGCTGCGGCCACGGCGCAGGTGTACTCCTCGGGACGCTGCCGGGTGTAGTCGATCTCCGAGCGGGCGATCTCGAAAATGACCGCGCCGACCCCTCCGGCCAGGGCGGCCCGGAAGATTGCCTGCGCGGTTTCATAGGTCATTGCCCGTACGTTGATCGCCGGTACGGTGAAGCCGGACACCTCCCCCCGGCCCATTGCCTCGTAAAGCCCCTGGATGGATGCGACGTAAGCGCCGGCATGCCAGGCAGCCCGCCGGATCAGCCAGCGGGCGGCCTTCCGCATATCCGCCTCCGACGCGAAGACCGCCGTCTGGATCAGGTCGTCGATCAGCGCCCCGCGGAGCCTGGCTTCATCCAGAATATCCACGTCACCCCCCTTGACCGACAGAACACCCTCCATGGCTTTTTGCAGCATTTCCATTTTTTCGCAGATCATCGACGTTACCTCTCAGATGGAGTGGAATCCCGGTTTCCCGGGCTTGTTCGCGTTCATGCATCCTGGGAAAGGAATTCCATGGCCTTTTGGACCTCATAGCGGCTTCCGATATAGATCGGACAGCGCTGTTCGAGGTCCGTCACCCGAAGCGAGAGGATGTCATCCCTGCCGTCCGTCGCGATGCCTCCCGCCTGTTCGATGATGAAGGCCATCGGCTGAAGTTCGAACAGCAGCCGGAGCTTTCCCCGCGGACTCTTCTTCAGGGCAGGATAGGTGAAGATCCCGCCGCGTTTGATCAGGACCTGGTTGATGTCCGGTACGAACCCCCCGCTGTAACGGAGCTTGTATCCCTGTGCTTCCAGGTATTCCAGATACTTCAGATGTCCGTCCGTATAGTCTTTCCTCAGTCCTCCGGGGCTGTAAAGAGACCCCCGTTCCTCCAGGGTGATGCACTCCTGGGAGAGGACATACTCCCCTTCCCGGTTCAGGACGAACTCGTGCGTCCCCTTGCCCGCCGAATAGACCATCGTGATGAGCGGTCCGTAGGTGATGTAGAGGGCGGCCACCATGGAGTCCTTGCCGCAGCAGAAGACCGACGCTTTGTGGATCCCGATGATCGTCCCGATGGCGAGGTTGGTATCGACAAGCGAGGATCCATCCAGCGGGTCCGCCGTCACGAAATACTTCTCCTGCCCTTTTCCGATCTGGAGGACCGCGTCCTGCTCCTCCGATGCGTACTCCCTCACAAACCCCGAGTGCTTGAGCTGGTTCTTGAGGATTTCATCGGCGCTCCGGTCGAGCGAGAGCTGGTCCTCCCCGTAGAGGTTTTTGAATCCGGCCAGCTTCCGGTTCGATTCGTGAATCTTGGCGGAGATGTATTTACCCATGACGGCGATCTGCCAGATGAGACGGCGGAGTTCCTTCTCCACGCCGGCCAGCCACATGTGGCGCCGCAGATCCACGATAAATCGGGTGTAATCGGATATCCCCTCTCCCATGTGCCCCTCCCAGACCGAAAAGACACTTCCCAGGTCCCGTCGTGCCGACGGGGGCGAACGGGGAAGCCCCGTCCGGCCGCGGCTTTGCTATCCTGGTTGAACAGTCATGCCGCTATGTACAAGCCCCGTTTTGTCTTTTTGATGATTCCCTTTTTTTCGGCGCGGTAGACGACGCTCCATATCTGGCGCTCGGCCAGGCCGGTTTTTTCCTTCAGCTCCGAAGTCGTCATTCCCCCTTCGGCACCCCGAATCATCGAAACGATGGCATCCATCTGGGTCTGCCGGGTGGCCTTCGCTTTGCCGGACGCTTCCCTTGCCAGGCGCGTCTTCTGCGCCGCACCGCCGTCGGTCTTCGAAGGCTTTTCTCCCTTTTTCCCCGTGAACTGCGAAAGGAGGTCCTGCAGCTTGTGGAAATAGGTCTTCACGAACGCCTCCGAACCTTCGATTTCGATTTCCTTCGTGACGGGATTGAACCGAATCCGCGATTTCTCCTCCATAGGGTCCCTCCTTCAGCTGTCTATGCGCACGTCCCTTGCCCTGTCACAGGGTCCGCTCTCAGACGGGGCAGGGCTGCGCTTTTCCGCCTCATCCTGCCGCTTCATGCATGGTGAGGATCATAGGATCTTGACGATGTCCGGGGCGTGTCTCTCCGAGGTTTCGGGAATGGTCACCGGATAACCCAGGATGATCGGCGCCACAATCCGGCAGTCCGCAGGGACGCCGATTTCATCGAGCAGCCTGCGGTCGCGCAGATGAGCGCCCAGCCCGATCCAGCAGGTGCCCAGCCCCCGGGATGCGGCTGCAAACATGAAATAGGCCACCGTGAGGGCGCAGTCCACCTCCAGGGAATAGAGGTTGCGGGGACCGATCACATAAACCAGGCAGGGGGCGTTGTAGAAAACGTTGAACCGGGGATCGCGCAGGGCGTCCTCGTACTGTTTCACGGGCGAATCGGGTTTTCGGGCGATGTCGTCCAGGAGATTTCCCTTGCTCTCGTCGGAGAGCCGCTTCATCTGCTCGCGGTCCTGGATGATGATGAAGCGGCAGGGCTGTCCGTTGCTGGCCGTCGGGGCCAGGCGCGTGTCCTCCAGGATCTCTCTTACCTCGGACAGGGGAACCTCCCGGTCCTGGAAATCCCGGATGGAGCGCCGCTTTTGCAAAAGTGTCTTGAAATCCATACCTTGATCCTTTCAGCAGGCACGCATGCGAAAAAACCCGAACCACATCACGGGGCAAGTTTGCAGAAACGGGCATAATTTGTCAAGACTATTATGGGGGATGGCGCGGATGTCCCCCGGTTTGCAGGGATGCTCACAAGTGAATGTCCGTCCGCACCCTTTTTTCCCCGCTGGTGTAATCGTACCAGCCTTTGCCGGTCTTGCGGCCCAGATCGCCGGAGGCGACCAGTTTGCGGAGGCTCAGCGCCGGCCGCCATTTTGGATCCTTGAAATTCTCCCAGAGGGTCTCCGCCACGGCAAGCCCGATATCCAGACCCACGAAATCACCCAGTTCAAAGGGCCCCATGGGATGCCCCAGTCCGAACTTCAGCGCCTTGTCGATGTCCTCGAGGCTGGCGACCCCTTCGGCAAGACAGTTGTAGACCTCGTTGCGCAGCGCCGCGTTCACCCGGTTTACCAGGAATCCCGGCCCGTCCTTGACCAGCACGCCGATCTTTCCCATGGCGGCCGTGAGCTCCACGATCACCTGTATCGTCGTATCGGAGGTCTTGAGGCCCCGGATGATCTCGACGAGTTTCATGACCGGCACGGGGCTGAAGAAATGCATCCCCGCGAACCGGTCCGGTCGTCGCGTCGCCGTAGCCAGATCCGTGATGGGAAGGGAAGAGGTGTTGCTGGCAAAGAGAGTCTGGGGGGGGCAGAGCGCCTCCAGCTTTCTGTACAAATCCATCTTGGCCTGTCTGTTTTCGATGATGGCTTCGATGATCAGGTCGCACCCTGCTGCCGCGGCCAGCTCCGACGTCGGTTCGATGCGCCCTGCGAAGGATTCCGCGTCCGTTTCCGCCAGCTTTCCCCTGGCCACCTGGCCGGCGAGGTTCTTCCGGATGGCGTCCATCCCCCTGGCGGCAAGTTCCTCGGTCAAGTCCTGCAGCACCACATCGTAGCCGGCCGCGGCCGCAACCTGTGCGATTCCCGAGCCCATGAAACCGGCGCCGATCACCATGATCCTCTGGATTTCCATACGACTGCCTCCTTCTTTGCCTATTCGGTCTGCTGTGATTGTTGGGCCGAAGGATTCCCCGCAAACCCTTTGCCCGGTTCTGCCCGCTCACGACAGGCGGCGGCATCCAGGTCCGGTGATGCGGCTCCGTCCTCCCGTCTCGGGGATGACCTGGATCTGCGCTGCGATGCGCTCCTTGAGCGCGGCCACGTGCGATATGACGCCGATCAGCTTGCCGTCCTGCTGCAGGCTCGCGAGGGTCTCCAGGGCGGTTTCGAGGGCGTCCTCATCGAGAGTTCCGAAGCCTTCATCGAGAAAAAGCGAATCGATGCGAACATTCCGGCTGGCCATGCGGGAGAGGCCCAGTGCCAGCGCGAGGCTGACGATAAAGCTTTCGCCGCCGGAAAGATTCTTCGTCGAGCGGATCTCGCCCGCCTGGTAGCTGTCGATTACATTGAGTTCCAGCGGCTCGGCGGGATTGCGCAGGAGCAGATAGCGGTCGGTCATTTTCTCGAGCTGGCTATTGGCATGCCGGGTCATCATATCGAACGTCAGCCCCTGGGCGAAATTCCGGAATTTCTTTCCATCGGCGGAGCCGATGAGCGCATGCAGGGCGTCCCAGCGCGCGCATTCCCTCCTCTGGGCGTCCCTGAGTGTGATGCGGTCCTGCCGCCGCCCTTTGGTTCTCCGGTTTTCCTCCAGGCTTCTTGACAGGCCGCCGATTTCGATGCGCATCTGTTTGAGGGCCGCATCGGCGGCCTCGATTCGTTCCTGAAGCGTCTCCCGGGGCAGAGCGGTCAATGCGCTGCGGCGCTCGGCTTCCAGCGCGTTCCAACGGTCCGTCCGGCGGGCGCCGAGCTCGGTCACCTCTCTGATCAGGCAGTTCTCACGTCCGGCCAGGCGGTCCCGCTCCGCTTCGCCCAGGGTCGATGCGAGGAAGTGCGCTTCATCGGCGAATCCGGCCTTATCGATGCGCCCTGCCAGATTCTGTTCCTCCCGGGTCAGCACAGCGGCCCGCTGCGCCGTCTTCGATTTCAGGGAAAGGGTCTTTTCCTTCAGGGCGGCAATCGCCTTCTCGATCTCACCATGGGACGCGCGTGCCTGTTCCAGGGCCTTTTCTGCCTGTGCGACGGCTTCCGCCAGCCGTCTTTCCTCGATGTCCGCCATCCGCTGGCCGAACAGCCCGCGGCGTGAAACCCTCAGCGACTCGGCCTGCACAGCCAGATCGTCACGGTCCTGGCGCCGCTCCCTCAGGTCCAGTTCGAGGCGGTCGAGGAGCGCCGCGGTCTTGCCGATTTCTGAATTCAGCTCGTCGCATTTTTTTTCATGCGTTCCCTGTTCCTCCTGCTTCGCCTGCCAGGCATCCCTGCGCGCCGTGAGGGCAGCAAGCAGACCGTCGAGGCCGGCCAGGGGCAGTTCCCCGACGCCGAAGGGTGCCGCATCCCCGAGGGCGGCCGCGCGGACCTTGCGCGCCTCCTCCTCCAGCGCTTTGTGCTCGTCCATCAGACGGACTTCCTCGTAACCGGCCCTTTCAAGCCTCTGACCGGCTTCCTGCAGGGCTTTGCCTGCGCTGTCGAACCGGGTCCGCAGCCCCTCGAGCGCCCGGTGGGCTTCCCTTTCCAGTCCGGTTTTTTCTTCGGCAGCGGCAAGGACACCGGCTGTCCGCACGATCTCCGCCTGAACCGCGGCAAGTGCGTCACGCACCTTTCGGGTGCGCTCCGGCGGCGCGGCATCCATCTGAAGCCGCGGCAGGGCCTCGGCGCAGGCCTTTTCACCCGCCTCCAGCTCTGCTTCCCTCACGCTCAGCTCCTTTTGGGCATGGTCGATTTCAGCCGTTATCCTTGCCTGTTCGCCCTGGAGTTTGGCCTCTTGCTCCGATGCGGTGCGCAGCGCCGCTCGGGCCTTCTTCAGCGCGGTTTTCGCCTCGCCCGGCTCGGGGAGGGCGCCTTCGGCATAGGGGTGGTCGGTTGCGCCGCACAACGGACAGGGTTTGCCGTCCTCGAGCTGCCGGCGCTCTTCTTCCAGGCTGCCGATGCGGCTCATGAGCGACAGCGCTTCTTCGAGGTCCGAGCATTGCTGATCAAGACGGGCCTTCCGGTCGGCGGACGACTCCATCACGCTTTGGAGGGACTCCCGGGCGGACTCCAGGCCGTCCAGACGCTTTTTCAGGTCTTCGAGCGTCCCGCGGCTCCGCTCCATCCCGGCAAGAATGTCGGCTAACCCCGCGAGGAGGCCTTCCCGATCCCTCAGGGCATCGGCCTGACGCCGCCACTGGGCGATGTCGCGATCCTGCAGGAGTGTCCCGATCTCCCCCCTCAGGCCTTCGAGCGCGCGCTGGGCCGCCTCGATCTCCCCGCGACCGGTTCGGTGCGCGACACCGGAGCGGTGGAGCGCCTCCCTGGCTGACTCTTTGATCCGTCCCGCCTCGACAAGGGTCTGACCGACCCGTTCGCGTCTGTCCTCCAGATCGCGGATTGCCGAAAACCCCCGGCCGATGACGGCAACGGACGCCGCCAGCGCCGCATCCGCGCTGTGTTTGGCCAGGTAGTCCCGTACGGCCTGCCGGTCCGCCAGCGCCTCTTTCGTCGCCCGCTCAAGGTCCGCGATCCGTCGACGACAGGCCCTTGCCTGCCGGTCGGCATCCCCTATTGCCCGCTCTTTTGCTTCTGCCTGCCTCTGCAGTTCGCCCAGGCGGGTGTCCAGATCGCGGACCTTCTTGATGACCTCCCCTTCCGCCTGCTGCAGGGCCCGTGCCTCGGCGAGCCGGGCCTGCGACGCCTGCTGGAGGGTCAGGGTCTGGGCGGCAGCCTTCTGCTTTTCCGTGAGGAGGGCGACGGCATGGTGGATTTCACCGGTCTCGCCGGCCTGCAGGGCGCGCAGCGCCGCCACGGCCCGGTAATCGCCTTCGAGTCCGAGGGCCTTTCGCGCCGCTTCCAGTTTTTTTGCGTCCGGCGCAAAGGCCTCCTGCCGCTGCCGATTCTCCAGGAGCTTACGGTCCAGTTCCGCGATTTCCCGCTCCAGGGCGGCCAGGCGGTCAAGCCAGTGGGCGGCCCCGCGCAGCGCATCGAGATGGGTTGCCAGTTCCGTCTCGCGGGACTGCCGCGCTTCGAGGTCGGTCCACAGCGCCGTCTCTTCCTCCGGATCCAGAACCGCAATCCCTTTCAGTTCCGCCTCCAGCAGGTCGAGTCTGTCGCGTTCCGCTGCGCGGCGCCGGTGAACCTCCATGGATATCTGGCTGTAGATGGTGGTGCCGGTGATCTGTTCGAGGATGGGGGCCCGTTCGTCGGGCGGGGCCTGGAGAAAGGCCGCGAATCCCCCCTGCGCCAGGAGCATCGAGCGGGTGAAGCGCGCGAAGTCCATGCCCGTGGCCGTCTCGACGGCTGAAACGACCTGCGCGATTCTCGATTCCAGGACGGATCCCGTATCCGCATCGGCTATCTCATGCCTCGGCTGCTGCAGCTCTCCTTCGGGACGTCTCCGGGCGCGGTGCTGGCTCCAGTGGCAGCGGTACCGGCCCTTTTGCGTCTCGAAAGTGACCTCGGCAAAACATTCGCCGCTTCGGCGGGACATGATTTCGTTGCTGCTCCTGGTCACTTTGTCCAGACGGGGTGTCCGGCCGTACAGTCCGAGGCAGACGGCGTCGAGGATCGTCGTCTTTCCCGCGCCGGTGGGGCCTGTGATGGCGAACAGGCCGTCCGTTGCGTAAGCCGGGTGGGTGAAATCCAGATGCCACTCGCCGGTGAGCGAATTGAGGTTTTTGAAGCGCAGGCCGAGAATCCTCATGCAAAGGCCCCCTCTTCTGACATCCGGTCCGCCTCGTTGAGCGAGACGACGGCCTCCCGGTAGGCGGCGAGCAGATCGGGCCGCTGATCCTCCGGGACGCGGTGCGCATCGAGGCAGCGCCCAAACACTTCCGTCACGTCCAGATCGTCGAGGGATTCCTCTGCGCCCGTGCCATCCATGGCCAGGGCGATCACACGGTTGTTCTTCACGCGGAGGATCTCCATGGCACTGCCGGCAATCGCCTCGTCGAGCCGATCGCGCAGGTCGCCGGCGATCTCCTCTCCCTCGTAGATGATTTCCAGCCCGGCGCGGCTTCCGGCCGCCTTGAGGGCGTCGATACCGGCGGCGACGGTGTGCCAGTCCCCTTTGAGGGTTTTCAGTTCCCGGAATGGGGGGACCGGTATCTCGGTAACGAGGGGGCCAGCGCCGGAGAACTCCACGAGGAGGACGCACTTGCGCGGTTCCGCTTCGCCGAATCCTAGGGGAAGGGGTGATCCGCAGTAGCGGATGACAGGGGACCCTCCCACCTTCTGGGGAATGTGGAGATGCCCGAGCGCCAGGTAGTCGATGCATTCGGGAAAGAGATCCGTGCCCACCTGCGCCAGGGCGCCGATATACAGTTCTCGCACGCCGTCTCCGTCCACGGTCCGGCCGCCGGCCGCGAACAGATGCCCGGTTGCGATAATGGGAACCCGTCTCTTGAGCAGGTCACGCTTTCGCTCGGCCGCTTCGCAAACCAGGCGGTAATGCCGCCGGATTCCCTCGATGAGCTTGCGCTCCTTGTCCTGGATGGTCTCGCCCGCCTCGGCGACGCGGATGTCCCGGTCTCTGAGATAAGGGACCGCGCAGACGATCAGCCCCGGGTCATGGTGTGAACCGTCGAGCACGATCACTTCATCGGCGGACGGATCGGCAGCGCACCCCACGACGTGGACGTTCAGGCACTTCAGAAGTTCCCGGGGGGCGTTCAGCAGCGAGGGCGAATCGTGGTTTCCCGCGATGACCACGATGTGGCGGTTCGGGGCCGCGGCCACGCGGCACAGGAACCGGTAGTAGATCTCCTGGGCTGTGTTGCTGGGCGTGCTGTTGTCGAATAGATCCCCCGCCACGATCAGCAGATCGACCCTTTCGCTCTCGATGCGCTCTGCCAGCCAGTCGAGGAAGGCCTGGGTTTCCTCGTATCGCTTGCGGCCGAGGGGGCGCCCGATGTGCCAGTCAGATGTGTGGATAACCTTCATTTGCTATGGTCGAGACAGGCCAGCAGCTGGCAGGCGGCCGCGGTGGGGGGCAGATCGCCCCTTTCCACCTGCCGCGTCAGACGGGGAAGCTGCTTTTGGACCTCCGGATGGCGGTCAAACCGGTCTCTCAGGCCTTCCTCCACCAGCGACCACATCCAGGCCAGGGATTGGCGACGGCGGTTCGCATCCCGCTCTCCGCTGGCGGTCATGACATCCCGGTGCTTCTGGACAGTCGACCAGATCTCCTCGATGCCGGTGGCCTGCTTGGCGCTGCACATCAGAACCGGCGGCGACCAGTTCGGGGAGGCCGGTCTGAGCAGATGGAGCGCCGTTTGGTAGTCCTTTTGGGCGATGCCGGCCCTGGCCCGGTTATCTCCGTCCGCTTTGGTGATGACCAGCGCATCGGCCGCCTCGAGAAACCCTTTTTTGATCCCCTGCAGTTCGTCGCCGGCGCCGGCGAGGATCAGGACCAGGAAAAAATCCACCATCGAGGCCACGGTCATTTCCGACTGGCCGATCCCGACCGTTTCGACGATCACCACGTCAAAACCGGCTGCCTCGCAAACCAGGATTGTCTCGCGGGTTTTGCGGGCGACCCCGCCCAGGGTCCCCCCGGAGGGGGAGGGCCGGATAAAGGCCCGGCTGTCCGCGGAAAGCCGCCCCATCCGGGTTTTGTCGGCCAGGATGCTCCCGCCGCTCCGGGTGCTGCTGGGATCGACGGCCAGGACCGCGACCCGGAGCCCTTTTCCCACCAGCGCCAGTCCCAGGGCTTCGATGAAGCAGCTCTTTCCGACCCCCGGAACACCCGTGATCCCCAGTCGCACCGCCTTGCCGGTGTGCGGCAGGAGCCGCTCCAGAACGGCCTGCGATCGTGCCTGATGTCCGGGAAGCGCGCTTTCGATCAGGGTGATGGTCTTGGCCAGAATCCGGTGGTTTCCGGCAAGCAGACCGCTCACGGTGGCGTCGATATCGGGTGTCATCCCTTGTTTTGCTCCAGGGCGTTGAGCGTCTGGTTGGCCGCGTCGATGAGTGAGGTGCCCGGCCCGAATACGCCGACCGCACCGGCTTGGTAGAGAAAATCATGATCGGCGGGCGGGATGATGCCTCCGACGACGACCCGGATGTCGCCGCCGCCGCCGGCCTGCAGGGCGGCGATGAGCTGGGGGATCAGGGTCTTGTGTGCGGCAACCAGGCTGGAGACGCCCACCAGATGGACGTCGTTCTCGATGGCGGTCCTGGCCACCTCTTCGGGCGTCTGGAAGATGGGGCTGATATCCACATCGAATCCCAGGTCCGCAAAGGCCGTGGCCACCACCTTGACTCCCCGGTCGTGGCCGTCCTGACCGATTTTGGTCATCAGGATTCTCGGCCGTCGCCCTTCCCGGTCGGCGAAATCCCGGCACCGTTTCCGCAGGGCGTCGATAATGGAGCCGTCTACGTATTCCGACGCATAGACGCCGGAAATGCACTGTGTGGTGGCCACAAAGCGGCCGAACACTTTTTCCATGGCATCGGATACCTCCCCGACAGTGGCCCTGGCCCGGATGGCGGGAATGGTCGCCTCCAGCAGATTGCCCCCTCCCTCCGCGACGCGGGTGAGGTTCTCCAGGGCCTTTTGAACGGCCGCCGCGTCGCGCCCGGCCTTCAATTCCTTGAGTCGGGCAATCTGTTCCAGGCGCACCGCATCGGTCACCTCCCGGACATCTTCCAGGGGTTTTCCCTCGATTTTGTATTTGTTCACGCCGACGATCACGTCGAGCCCCTGATCGATTCGGGCCTGCTTGCGGGCGGCCGATTCCTCGATCCGGAGCTTGGGCATGCCGGTTTCGATGGCTCTGGCCATGCCTCCCAGCGATTCGACCTCCCGGATGATCTTCCGGGACTCGCGGATGATGCCGTCGGTCAGGGCCTCCAGATAATAGGAGCCGCCCAGCGGATCGACGACCCGGCAGACCTCCGATTCTTCCTGGATGATGATCTGGGTATTGCGGGCGATCCGGGCGGACAGATCGGTCGGCAGGCCGACCGCCTCATCGAAGGCATTGGTGTGCAGCGACTGGGTTCCGCCGAGGACCGCGGACAGGGCTTCGAGCGTCGTGCGGATAATGTTGTTGTAAGGATCCTGCTGGGTGAGGCTCCACCCGGAGGTCTGGCAGTGGGTTCTGAGGATCAGCGACTGGGGATTCCGGGGGTTGAAGGCCGTCATCATCTCGTGCCACAGGAATCGCGCGGCTCTGAGCATGGCGATGTCCATGAAAAAATTCATGCCGATCCCGAAGAAGAAGGAGAGCCGGGGGGCGAAGGCGTCGATGTCCAGCCCCGTGGCAAGGGCGGCCTTCACATATTCGAGGCCGTCGGCCAGGGTGAAGGCGGTCTGCAGGACCGAATTGGCCCCCGCCTCCATCATGTGATAGCCGCTGATGCTCACGGTGTTGAACCGGGGCATGTGCCCGGAGCAGTACCCGATGATGTCCGAGACGATCCGCATGGAAGGGCCGGGCGGGTAGATGTAGGTGTTGCGGGTGAGGTATTCCTTCAGGATGTCGTTCTGAATGGTTCCGGTCAGCTTGTCCTGCGGCACACCCTGTTCCTCGGCGGCCACGATGAAGCCCGCCAGAACAGGGAGGACCGCGCCGTTCATCGTCATGGAGACGGACATCTCGTCCAGCGGAATCTGGTCGAAGAGGATCTTCATGTCCTCGACCGAATCCACGGCAACCCCGACTTTTCCGATGTCGCCGACGACCCGCGGATTGTCCGAGTCGTACCCCCGATGGGTGGCCAGGTCGAAGGCGACGGAGAGCCCCTTCTGTCCCGCCGACAGGTTTTGCCGGTAAAAGAGATTGGATTCCCGGGCCGTGGAAAAACCGGCGTACTGCCGGATCGTCCACGGCCTGCCGGCGTACATGGTGGCCACGGGGCCGCGGACATAGGGGGACAGACCGGGGAGCGTGTTGACGTGCTCCATCCCCTCCAGATCTTCGGCGGTGTAGAGGGGTTTGACCCGTATCCCCTCCGGGGTCATCCACTCCAGGGACCCGGGGGATTGTCCCCGGAGCAGTTTCGTCGCAAGATCGTTCCATTGCTGCTGTTGCGGATGATTCGGCATGGTATGCTCCCTCTGACGGGCAGTGTGGAAATATCATTCCTGCATCGGGAATGTCGCCGCCGGGAAGGGCTCTTCCTGCCAGCGCTTCACCAGCGTATTCGAAAAACCGAGGTGATCCATGATCCGGCCGACATGGTGGTCTATCAGCTCGGAGACCTGCCTGGGTTTGATGTAGAGGGCGGGCACGGGCGGGGCAATCACGACGCCCATGCGGGCCAGCTTCAGCATATTTTCGAGGTGAACGGCGCTCAAGGGGGTTTCCCGCGGCGCCAGAAGGAGTTTCCGCCCCTCCTTGATCGTCACGTCGGCGGCCCTCTCCAGCAGGCTTTGGCTGTACCCGTTGGCGATGCCCGCCAGGGTCTTCATGCTGCACGGCGCGATGACCATCCCCGCGGTCGGAAAGGAACCGCTGGCGACGGGCGCGGCCATATCCCGGTTATCGTATCGGACCGAGGCAAGGGCGTAGACCGAGGAAGGATCACGGTCCGACTCCAGGGCCAGGATTTTTTCCGCCCACTCACTCATGATCAGGTGGGTCTCGATGGGGACGGCTTTGAGGGCCTCCAGCAAACGGATGCCGTAGATGACCCCCGAGGCGCCTGAAATACCCACAATCACGCGCGTCATGCTCGAATCCTTCACTGCCGCCCTGTTAACGGGCCCCCGGTATGAACCAGCAGAGCGGCACGGCCGGAAGGCAGGCGCCGGCTCAGATTCCCGGGAATACCTTCGACAGATCGACGCCGTCGAGCCCCTCGCTGAAATCGATCTGGGGGTACCTCCCCCTGAGCGGCCGGGTGGCATCGATGCCGATTTTCGTCACCACCCCGTTCCGGCTCGTCGGGTCGATCGGGCTGCCCTTGGCGTTGTGGATGATGAAGCATTTCGAGGGGTCCATGTTCAGGTTGACGGCCCGGAGCACCTCTGCGTCGTCGAAGATATTCACGTCCTCGTCAACGAAAACGGCGTGTCTGACGAAGGGATCGGCCGAGAAGACCGCCGCGGCCCCGTTGGCCGCTTCACCCTCCACATATTTCTTGATGGAAACGTAGCAGGCCGTCCGGCAGCAGCCGGAGGGGGGCATGTGGAGGTCCCGGATGCCGGGACAGGCCACCTTGACCTGGTTGTAGATCTGGCCGAGCCTGGGGATGCCGCCCAGCAGCTGGTGTTCCGTATCGCCCGAACAGAGGTCGTAGTAGATCGGATCGTGCCGCATCGTCACGGCGGTGATCGTAGCCACCGGATAGTTCATCGCATCGCCGTACAGCGTGTGCCATTCCCCGAAAGGCCCCTCCGGTTCCCTTTTTTCCCAGTCGATGTACCCTTCCAGGCAGATCTCGCCGTCGGCCGGCACCTCCAGATCGACCGATCGGCATTTCACCACCTCCAGGGCGGAGCCCAGGAGCCCGCCCATGATCTCGTACTCGTCCGTATCGATGCCGCAGAAACTGAGGCTCCCCAGGTAAAAGGCGGGATGGGCGCCGATCGTGACGGCGATGGGCATGTGCTGCTTCTTCTCGCAATACCGGCGGTAAATATAGTAGACGTGGCTCGCCTCGGCCAGATGCACGCCCATCCGGTTCCGGCTCTGGAGCATGTAGCGGTACATGCCGGCGTTTCGGATCCCGGTGTCGGGATCCCTGACGGTCGTGACGCCCGCAGTGATGTAGGGGCCGGCGTCGCCGCTGTTGTGATGGACAATCGGGAGTGTCGTGAGGTCCACCTGGTCGCCGGTCATCACCCGTTGCTGGATCGGCCCCGCGGGAACGATCACCGGCGGGGTCAGCCGCTTCTCGCGTTCCCGGTAGACCCGGTTCAGCTGCTCGTTCGTGGTGTCCAGCGCCAGCGCCAGCCGCTCGCGACTCCCGAACAGGTTCGTCAGGACCGGTATGCCGCTGCCGCGAACCTTCCGGAAAAGGAGGGCGGGCCGCCGGTTTTGGCTCTCCAGTTTGTAGACGATCCGGGTCAGCTCCAGTTTCGGGTCCACGGGAACGTCTGTCGTCAGCAGTTGCCCCGGCCGCTGCGCAAGCTGGTCGATGTAGGTCCGCAGGTCTTTCATGGCGTTCCCTCTTGGAAGATGCAAACGGCGGCCGGAGGCAAGGCGGCGGGCATCGGCGGCGGGCTGACCCATCCCGATCCGGCCAGGGCGGCCGGAGGCGCGACCGGTCCGATGGAACCGAAAAAAGAGGTGAAATGAACCATCGATATATCTAAGGACGACAGGGAGAGCCGATGACGGAAGATCGTCGCTCGAGATCACCCCACCCTTCAGGGGGCGGGGTCGATCAGCCAGCCCTTGGTTTTTCTATTGGTGCCGAAGCCGGGATTTGAACCCGGACAGGCGTACACCCACTAGACCCTGAATTCAAAAAAGGGGGTTCTCAGGGAGTCCATAGGAGACCGGGGGAACGCCCCTTTTGAGGTGACTATAAACACTTCCGCATGAAAGTCAAGAAAAGGATTAGCAGGGAAAAGGGGGGTAATTTTCTGAAGAGTGTTGACCAAGTGTTGACCAAAAATAGCCATGACGCGAGAAAGACAAACAGGCCGGAGGGCCAGAGAGGAGAAAGCACCATGAAGCGGTTTTCGGAATATTCGTTCAAGGACCCGGTGTTTTGCCTGGAAGATATTCGCACCTTCAAATGTGAACTGATCGACCAGCTCGCCGTTGCTATCGACGATTACCTGTATGACGGCGTTGACTCTAGAGAAATGAGCGCTAATGATCTTCGCATAATAGCTTTCCTGTATGGGATCAGGGAAAAGGCGGCAGAGATCACAGAGATTATGGAAAAGCTGGATCGGGAGCTTGGGGAAATGGGGGTCGGTCTGTACAAGAAATGCAAGCATTTAAACCGGAGGGAGAACCACAACCGGGAGCTGGAAGCGCGACGGGATAAAGAATCGTAAGGCAAGGGGGCCATGGGCCGGGCAGTTTTGCCGGCCTGGGCCTCTAATTTATCGTAGAAGAAACTTTATTAATCTACATATAGTGGTATAAAAAATGCGAATTTTATTAGTGAACAATGAGATATACATAGATCAGGTTAGCAAGAATTTTAAATTTACACTTTCCGGATATCTACATATTGTGCTAAGAGGTAAGCGAACCACAAGATGTGCTACTGGTACCCGCATAAAAGATGTTTCTGAGGAAT
>JBFMBA010000247.1:0-2553 GCA_040755475.1 Thermodesulfobacteriota bacterium | reverse complement strand
ACCCCCGCCGGTGACAGCGGCCGAATCCGCCACGCCTGCGGAGGAAAAGGACGGACATCCCGCCACCGGCATGCCCGTCGACGAGACCTTTTCGGTGGCCGTCCGCTCGATTCGCCACAAGGTTCTGCCCGAAGGGAAAGAGGTCCTCCTTATTGAATTCGATCGTTTCTATGTGCCCGCGGTGTACAAGATCGAAGGCGGCGCCCCGAGAATCATCCTGGATGTGACCCGCACCTCATCGATGAAACAGGAATGGTCCGATGTAAGCACCGAGGGAACGCTGGTCAAAAAGGTACGGGTTCACAGGAACCGCGCCGCGGAGATCCTGCGGATCGTGCTGGATATGTGGCCCGGCAGGGATTATGACATCAGACCCGCCCTCTACCCGGGTACGGACAGTTCCCTGTACGCCATGGAAATGACCGGTGCCGCACCGAAGCAGTGAGTCCCGAAAAAGCGGGTCTACTCCATCAGGCGGCGCTCGCCCATCCGCATCGGGACGATGACGGCGAGGATGCAAAGCGCCGCCGCGAGGGTGAAGGAAGCGATCAGCCAGACCTTCTGGAGCAGGGAGAGGCTGTGGCCGCGGAAATCGGCCATCAAAAGGGCATAGACCGGTCCGGCCTCGAGCACGATGACCGCGGCAATGAAACCGGCCGCCAGCAGCATGAAGAGCAGACCTCCGAAACTGGTTACGGACTGGGCCGGATTTTCGGAACGGAAGTCGGGATAGGCAGCCCCCAGACCGACACCCAGGGCAACCACGCCGGGCACCATCATGAAGACCGTGATCACCGACAGCGCCATCATGAACGGCGACACCTCCAGCAGGATGTTGGAGCTGACAATGAGAACCTCGGACAGGATCAGCAGGGGAATATAATACACGGCGAATTTGACCCACAGAAAGGCCCGCAGCGACAGGGGAGCGCAGCGGACGATCCAGAAGGCGTCGCCCTCGCAGCTCACCGCCGGATAAACGAACCGGGCGGCGATCGCCGTCAGCACGAAGGCCGCCAGTCCCATGTTCAGGAACGCAAAGACGTTCTGCAGGTAGATCGTCTGGATCTCCGTCCGTCCCAGGGGGAGCACCGAAAAATTATAGAGATAGACAAGGATCAGGGCTGCGATGAGAAAGAGCTGCGGCCACTGGGTCTGGTCTCTGAAGAAGGTCCTGAACTCCTTGACGGCGAAGGCCCATGCCGGCCCGGAGATCCGTTCGAGGAGGGGATGCCGGGCTGCGCCGCGGCCGCCGCGCAGCAGAAACAGCCGGCTCGCCGTGGTCTGGGCCTTTGTGTACCCGGGATAGTAGATCTTTGCCGCCACCCGGGCCGCTGTAAAGAAAAGGGCTGCGGAACAGCTCCAGGCCAGAGTGAGATGAAAAAGTGCCTCGCCCCTCAGGCCCGACAGGGCGGCGGTCAGGCTGTCAAAGGCCCAGGTGGTGGGCAGCAGCGGCGACCCGGGGGTCCCCATCTCCCGCAGGTAAAGGACAAGGGTGGCAAAAGTCTCCGGGTTGACGAGCCGCTCGGGACGCATGAGGCGAAAGGCCAGGATCAGCGCGATGATCATCAGCATCCCGAAGAAGATGAACACGGCCCTGATTCTCCCGGCCGGCAGGAGAACGGCCGCGACAACCACCGCGAGCACGCTGAGAGCGGATGCGGTGACGCAGAGCGAAAGCAGCGCCGCGGCCGCCGTCATGTAGAAAAAGGGACCGGCCTGGTAGACGGTGCCGTAGGAGAGAAAGACGGGAAGGCTGAAGACGACCACCATCCAGGAACTGTCCACGATGCTCTCCAGCCAGCGGGCCAGAAAGATCTTGCCGCCGGACAGGGGCTTCGAGTGGACGAGCATCAGGTCGCGGCTCAGATAGAGTTTGGAGAGCGACGTGATGGTGCTGCTGAAGAGCAGGAGCGAAAAAAAGGTCAGCAGGACCATCGACAGGAGCTTGCGGGCCAGGATGTCGCCGAACTCCGCGACGCCCTGAAAGTAACTCAATACCCTGTAGAATACGACGAAGGCGCCGACCCAGAAGACGATGGCCATTCCGGCAAAGAGGAGATACCGGATACGGCGGCTGCCCGCCGACCGGGAGACGCTTCCGTTCCTGAAGGAGAGCAGGCGCGGCCTGAGCAGGACAAGCAGATCGCTCACGGCGCCTCCCTTCCGGTCAGCCTGAGAAACACCGCCTCCAGGTCGCCTTCGGTCATGCGGGCCCTTTCCCGAAGGTCACCCGTCGTTCCGAGGGCCACCAGCCGTCCCTTGTGGATGATGCCGATCCGGTCGCAGAGATCTTCCGCGATCTCCAGGGTGTGGGTGGACACAAAGACCGCCGTCCCCCCCCCTGCCAGTACCCGCAGCAGGTCCTTGACCATCCGTATCCCGGCGGGATCGAGCCCGACCATGGGCTCATCGACGATGATCACCCGGGGATCGTGCAGCAGGGCCGAAGCGATCACGAGCCGCTGCTTCATCCCGTGGGAATAAGCCTCGATCAGCTGATCGCCCCAGTCGTGGAGGGAAAACCGGTTCAGCAGCCCCCCGGCCTTTTCC
>JBFMBA010000246.1:0-4345 GCA_040755475.1 Thermodesulfobacteriota bacterium | reverse complement strand
GGGCCCAGGACAAGATGTGCCTGATCTGTGACGAGATCTGTCCCTACAACGCCATCGTGTTTCGACCCATCGAGGGGTACCGGCGGCCGGTGGTGGTCCCCTCCCGCTGCAACGGCTGCGGCTACTGCGAGCAGCGCTGCCCCGTCAGGGGCGAATCGGCCATCGTCGTCGTCACGGACGGCGAGATCCGGATGAAGGAGGGCTCCTACGTCGCCGAGGCGAAGAAGCTCCACCTGGAGTTCAAGCCTGACCCGGGCGACGACAAGTTCGTGATCGATCAGTCCGGATTCAAGCTCGATCCCGGGGGGAAAGAGGGAGGGAAAGGCCCCCCCGCCCCCGAACCCGCCCCGCAGACACCCAAGGGATTTCTCTGATGGCAGGACAGGGGCATGAGAGGGCGGTCGCCCCGGCCGGCCCGGTCTGACCCGTTGTTCGGGGAACTGCGGGCCGGATGATGAGCGGGCACGGCGTCGCCGGATGCGGTGCGCGCGCCTGTGAAGGGACAAAGCGGTGCCAACTTCCAACGCATGCCAGGGGGAACGCCCCGAGCGGAGTCCGGTGTTTTACGGCTGGTGGATACTGCTCATGGGTGCCGCGATCAATGGCATCGGTGGGGGGATCATCTACCACAGCATGTCCGTTTTTTTCCTTCCCCTGAAACGCGACCTGGGGGTCAGCAGCGCGGCCATCTCGCTTCTTTACGGCGCTGCCCGCCTGGAAGGCGGGTTCGAGGGGCCCCTTGTCGGATATCTGATCAACCGTTTCGGCCCCAGGAGCGTCATCATCTTCGGCGCGGCGTTGACGGGCGTCGGCCTCATCCTTCTGTCGATGGTCCAATCCTTTCCCGCCTTTTTTCTGGTGTACGTCTTCGTCGTCTCGATGGGCTCCAATGCGGGGTTTTTTCACCCCGTCAGTACCGCGGTCAACCAATGGTTCATCCGTCACCGGGGCTTCGGGTTTTCGGTGATCACCGCCTCCGGGAGCATCGGCGGGATGTTCATGGCCCCGCTGCTCTCCTTCATCATCCTGAATTATGGATGGCGCAGCGGCGCCATCGTGGCGGGCCTCCTGATACTGATCGTCGTTATCCCGGCGGCCCTGCCCATCAGGCGTTCACCCGAGGAGATGGGTCTCCACCCGGACGGCCTGGCCCCTGCCGGCGGTCCCGGAAATGCCGCCGCGGCGGGCGGCCGGGTCATCGTGGAGAGCAACTTCACCATCCGGGAGGCCGTCCGGACACTGCACTTCTGGCTGCTATTGACCTGCATCTGTCTGCGTCTCATGGTCACGGTGGCTCTCAATACCCACTTCGTTCCCCTGCTGGTCTGGAAAGGGTTGAGCGAGGCGGCCAGCGCCTACCTGCTTGGCCTCTTTGCCTTCGTTTCCGTGCCTTTGTCGATCGGCCTGGGATGGGTTGGGGATCGCTGGAACAAGGCCCGGCTCTCGAGCCTTTGCCTGGTGCCCATCATCCTGGCCATGGCGGGTATGGTCCTTCTCCAGGGCGAGGGGATTCTCTATGTCTTTCCCATCGCCTTCGCCTTTTCCATGGCCTCGGCGTCCCTGAACTGGGCCCTGATCGGCGATTTTTTCGGGCGGGGAAGTTACGCCTCCCTGCGCGGCATCATGGGGATCGGGTACGGCACGGCCACCTTCTTCTCCCCCATTTACGCCGGGTGGATCTTCGATCGCACGGAAAGCTACACCTGGGTGCTGATCACTTTTTCCGTCATTCTGGCCTTTGCCGCCCTGATTTTTGCGGTCCTGACACCTCCCCAGTCCCCGCCGGCCGCCAAGGCCGCCGTCGCCTGAACGCGGATCAAGCCGGAGCCTCCGCTCCTGCCGGAACGGCAGCGTGGGCGATCGGGCCCAGGGGTTTGCCGCTGCGGCAGCTGCGTGCCGGGGTTTCCGGCTCCGGGGCGAACGGCGGGCGCGCTTCCTGTTCGGGCACGTCAGGGCATCGCTCAGGGCGTAAGGGCCCCGGATCGGAAGCACAGCTGCAGGCCTTCCCCGTACGATTTTGTACCGGCGACACCCCTTGTGACACAAATGTATCGACATTTCATTCCCGCCCTTCTCCGAATCTGGCTTATATCCCCGTGAATACGTGCAGATAACGGTTTCACGCCCGCATGGCAGATATTTTGCAAGATCTATCGTGCAAAGCCCCCCGCCGAGGCGGGGTGTCCGGGGTGCACGCCCGGTCAAAGGACAGCCTGAAAGGAGGTAAGGAGCATGGAGACAGGATCACGGATTGCCGCGCAAGAACGCAAGGACCGATTCGACTTCACGGGGACCGCCAAAGGGGGATGCCCGGACCAGTCACGCCGGCGCGCGTCCGATGCGGCGGCCAAGCCTTACCGCCGGCCCTTTGAAGCCATGACCGATCAGCACTCCTTCGGATGCATGGAGGAGCGTTACGGCATCAGGGAAGAGGGCATTTTCTAAGACGCCCGGCGCCCTTTCTTCGAGGCCGCCGTCACCCGGCAAAAGGGGTGGCGGCGGCTCTTTTTTTTACGAATAATTGACATTCCCCCAGGGGGATGGTATCGCGCAGGTATAGTCCACCGCGCTGCCGACCGGGATACCCTCCCGCACCCGGCCGTTCCGCGGGACCTCCACCGGGAAGGGTGCCGCATGCATGAACTGCCCGTCACCGAAAGCATCCTGAAGATCGTGTTGAAGCACGCCGGGGCAAACGGCGTGCGTCGGGTCAGAACCATCCGCCTGACCGTCGGACGGCTCAGCGATCTGGAAGACGAGTGGATTCAACGGTATTTCGATTACTTGAGCAAGGGCACCGTGGCGGAGGGGGCAAGGCTCGAGATCGAGCGGGCGCCCATCGTCATGCAGTGCGGCGCCTGTCGGGTATCCTATGAAATCGAACTGGCGGACATGAGCGGTGCGACCTGCCCCGGGTGCGGAGGGAAGGGCGGCTCGCTCGTATCGGGAAGGGAATACACCGTCAGGGAAATGGAGGCGGAGTGAGCGAAAAGGTGAGGCTTATCGAGGTGAAGGAGGAGATCCTCTCGGACAACAACAGGCTGGCCGGAGCGCTCCGGGAGCGGCTCGGGAGCGCGGGGACGATGCTCCTGAATCTCATGTCCTCTCCGGGTTCGGGAAAGACCAGCCTCATTCTCCGAACGATAGAAGGTCTTGGCGGGTCGCTGCGGATCGGGGTGATCGAGGCGGATATCGACTCCACCGTGGATGCCGAAAAGGTGGCGTCCCGGGGAATCCCGGCCGTTCAGCTCCGGACGGGCGGATTCTGCCACCTTGACGTGGCCATGGTCGCCCGGGGTCTCGAGGCGCTTCCCGCGGACCGGCTCGATCTGGTGATCATCGAAAATGTGGGAAACCTGGTCTGTCCTGCCGAATTCGATACGGGCGCCCACAGGAACGCCATGATCCTGAGCGTTCCCGAGGGGGACGACAAGCCTCTCAAGTACCCCTTGATGTTCTCCCTGTGCGATCTACTGGTCATCAACAAGATCGATTACCTGTCGATGAGCGACTTCGATACGGCCGCGCTGCGCGAGAGGGTCCTGGCCCTGAACCCCCGCATCGAAATCCTCGAGGCCTCCTGCAGGACCGGAGCGGGGATCGACGGCTGGATCCACTGGCTCCGCCGGGAAGCTTCGTCGTTCAAGGCCTGAAGCGGGCGGACAGGGCTGCCGTCTTGCGTATCGGCATCCCGGCCGTTCAATCGATCTTATAGCTTACCGAAAGCCCGGCGCCGCTCTCGTCCACGTATGTTTTCAGGGAGGGGAGTTTTCTGATGTAGTCGTAAAATTCGCCGGTCCCGCCCCCCATGCCCCAGCCGCGGTTCGACACGTTGTGCGCCGTATAGCATCCGCCTACCTCGAGCTTCGGGTACAGGGCCATAAAATAGGCTTTATACCCCTCCTTTTCGGCATCGCAGAAGACAAAGTCGAAGGGCCCCTTCAGTTCCCGGACCAGCGCATGCGCATCGGCACGCCTCGCGTCGATGTAGTCGGACAGGCCGGCCTGCCTGAAGTTCTCCACGGCCTGGCGGTGCCGTCCCTCGTCGATCTCGATGGTGATGAGCTTTCCGCCCGTCTTGCTGAGCGCCCAGGCGATCCAGATCGCGGAGTGGCCGGTCGACGTGCCGATTTCAAGGGCTCTGGTATACCCGTTTTTCAGGATCAGCTCGTACAGCAGCCTGCCGTCCGACGCGGGCACATTGAGGTCCCGCCAGGTTCCCCGCCGGCTCTCGAGGAAGGCGGCCACCTTCCGGTCGAGGTCCGCCCCGCTCCGCGGTCCCTGCGAGGGCGACGGGGAAGGGAAAAGGAGGCCGGACAGGCAGAGCAGTGCGATCCAGGTGGCT
>JBFMBA010000245.1:0-7139 GCA_040755475.1 Thermodesulfobacteriota bacterium | reverse complement strand
GAGGATCCGGCGTTTTTCAAGTTCCCGGAAGATCTCTTCCGGATCGAAGGCGAATTCGGGCATGACGACACCCGTTCTTCTTACCCCTCCTCCGGCAATGATCCGGGCTGCAATCGCCATCGGGATCCCGACGCAGCGCGTATAGGCCCGCAGTCCTTTCCAGTCGGCAACCGATCCGTCCGATGGCGGATGGGTGTGCGTCAGAAGGTAATGACTCTGTTTTCCGTCTTTCGTCCCCGTCACATCGACGTGCAGGGCATATCCGTAGAGTTCCGTTTCGCGGCCCACCGGATGCTGCATCAGATAGGCAGATACCGCATCCATGATCCCGATCTCCGTCCCGGCAATCGCGATCTTGTCGTTCTGCAGGATGCCCCATTCATAGAGGGCCCGGATCAGGCGCATGTTTTTCGGCGGCCAGGTCCCGCGGACCTCGATGAGCCTCGCCTGCTTGCCCTGCACCTCGAGGTAGGCCGCCACCGTTTTCGTCTCCGCGTGGGGAATGATGTACTGGGGATGGGTCCCGTAGGGGCCCGGCAGCGCCACATCGAGCGGCCTGGCAAAGGGCGGCACCTGGATGAATTGGCCGTCCTCATAGACGACCCGGCCCGGAAGGCCGGGGTCATACTCATAGCTGGTGGTTTCGGTGATCGACGCCGAGAAGGCGATGGGCCGGAAGGCGCCGTGGCTGATCCGGACGGCGTCGATCGTGTCGAGACGGTCGATGGCGTACTTGGCCATCATGTCGGTTGTCCCGGGCGTCATCCCAAAACCAGGCACATGGGTCCGGCCGTGCCGCTTGAAGATCGCGTCAAAGGGATACTCATCGCCGAATCCGTTCAGGTTGATCCCGTGACAGCCGGCTTCCGCGATGCAGGCGGTACTGAGCCCGTTGAGCGTGATCGTCGTTCCGTCCATGACGATGTCATACCCTTTCATGGTCCCGACCGCCGCGGCCCGGTCCTTGACGTCCACCTTCCTGAAATTCACCCTGGGATCACCGAGCCAGTTCGCCACGTCCCGGCCCGCCTTTTCGTCATAATCCCCGATCGTAATCGTGTCGAAATCGGAGAATTGGACCAGATCCAGCGCCGCTTCGCGGCAAATCCTTCCCGCGCCGCCCAGGCACAACACCTTCATCGGCAAGCCGCTCCTTTCGGTATATTTCACCACGTCAGGCCTCGCTCCACCTCGCCGATCGTTTCGTCGAGGATGTCCAGGGCCCCGTCCATCTCCTCGCAGGTGATCACGAGCGCCGGGCGCAGCGTGATCATGTTCCCCTCGATCGTCTTGAAGGCCAGCCCCTTCTCCATGCATCGGAGCATGATCTGCTCCGCTTCGCGGACGGCCCGCTCCTTGGTCCGGCGGTCCCGCACAAGGTCCAGACCGATGTGCAGCCCAATCCCCGTGACGCATCCGATGAGACGGTGCTTCTCGTACATCTCCCCGAGCCGCTCCATCGCATGGGCACCCAGACGGGCGGCGTGGTCGCAGAGCTTCTCTTTTTCGATGACCTCGATCTCCGCCAGGGCGGCGGCCGCCGACAGGGCGTTCTTTTCGTGGGTGTAATGGCCCACGGACCGGTCCTGGCAGATGTTGTACCGCTCCCGCGTGACGATCCCCGCCAGGGGGACGATGCCACCGCCGAGGGATTTGCCCAGGACGAGGATATCGGGCGTCAGATAGTGCCCGCTGGCAAACATCTTCCCCGTGCGGCCGAACCCCTCGATGATCTCGTCGAAGATCAGGAGCGCCCCGTATCGTTCGCACAGATCCTTCACCCCTTCCCAGTAACCTCTGCTCGGAACGACAGGGTTCGCGGAAACCGGCTCGCCGATCACCGCCGCCATTTCGGGTTCGCGCCGCATGACAAGCGCGATCTGCCTGAGGCATTCCGCATCGACCTCCTCCTGCGTCTTGAAACCCCAGGGGTTGCGATAGTAGTTGGGGAATTCCACATGGAACGTCCCGGGAACCAGCGGGCCGATGCCGCCGCGGAAGTGCTCCTCCCCGCCGACGCTCGACGCACCGAACCCGGCCCCGTGAAAGGAGTCCCAGAAGGAGATGGTCTTGAAACGGCCCGTGACCAGTTTGGCCAGTTTCAGTGCCATCTCGATCGCATCGGTTCCCCCCGGACAGAAGAGCGAGCGGCATAGATCTCCCGGGGCAATCTCGGCCAATTTCTTCGCCAGGAGAATGGAGGGAATGTTCGTGTAACGACGGGGGCAGAAGGTCAACGAGTCGTCGAGCTGCTTCTTGACGGCCCGTACGATCTCCGGATGGTTGAAGCCCGCGTTGTGCACGCCATTGCCGTGCATGTCCAGATAGCGCTTGCCGTCGAGGTCCTCGATCCAGGCCCCCTGGGCCTTGGCGATCACGTTCATGACCGGGGTGGAGAGGCTCTGGTGGAGAAAATACCGACTGTCCGCCTCGAACCACGCTCTGGCCCCGCCGCACAGATTCCGGTCCCAATATTTCCGCCTCGCAGCCGTGGTGTTGATGTCTCCCTGTTC
This sequence comes from Thermodesulfobacteriota bacterium, assembly GCA_040755475.1. GTDB lineage: Bacteria > Desulfobacterota > Syntrophia > Syntrophales > UBA5619 > JAKAFS01. The sequence continues at coordinate 4,626 of JBFMBA010000245.1, read as the reverse complement.
GGCTTCAGGCCGCACGTCCCCGGTATCCTTGCCCTGCGCCATCATGCGGTGCCTCCTTCCAGTAAGTAGCGGACAGATCATATCTTTCGCGCATTATTCATCCCCCGGCGGCGCAAAGCAAGCGAAATCAAGCCTGCCTCTCAAAACCGGGAGCGCACTTCGCAAGCCCGCCCCTTGGCCGGTGAACATCACAGAAAGCTCTATCGGGGGGAAACGCCGGAAAAGAAAATTTGACCTTTCCAGCAAAAGCCCCTATGGTTTTCCCTACAAGGAGCGTACCCATGGAAAAACCCGATCGTTCGGAAGGCGATATCAACATCTCGCCGCAGCGCCGGCGGTGGCAGGACGAGCATCTCGACGCAGAAACCAGGGCGCTACTGGCTGAGGACGAAAAATACTTTCTCAGGCAGGCCCTGTCAACCCCCTGCCTCAACGCCCTGCGCGCCTGCGAAGGGGTCTGGATCGAGGATCTGCAGGGGCGCCGATACATGGACTTCCACGGGAACAACGTCCATCAGGTCGGTTTTGCCAACCCGTCCGTCGTCGCCGCCGTCAAGGAGCAGCTCGACCGGCTCCCCTTCTGCACGCGGCGCTACACCAACCGGGTCGCCGTCGCGCTGGCCAGGAAACTGGCGGAAATCGCCCCCGGGGATCTGAACAAGGTCCTGCTGTGCCCCGGCGGCGCCGAAGCGATCGGCATGGCCCTCAAGCTCGCCCGCATCGCCACGGGCCGCCACAAAACCATCTCCATGTGGGACTCCTTCCACGGTGCGTCCCTGGACGCCATCTCCGTCGGCGGCGAGGCGATATTCCGCCGGGACATGGGCCCGCTGCTGCCCGGAACGGAGCACGTGCCCCCTCCCGACGAATACCGCTGCATCTATGAATGCCGCGGACGCGGCGGCTGCGATCTGATGTGCGCCCGCTATGTGGAGTATATCCTGGAGAAGGAAGGGGACATCGCCGCCGTGATCGCCGAGCCGATCCGGAGCACCCCCTACATCCCGAAGCGCGAGTACTGGCAGATCATCCGGAAAGCCTGCGACCGTCACGGGGCGCTGCTCATCTTCGACGAGATCCCCCACGCCCTGGGCCGGACCGGGCGGATGTTCACCTGCGAGCATTTCGACGTCGTCCCGGACATGCTGGTCATCGGCAAGGGGCTGGGCGGCGGCGTGTTCCCTCTGGCGGCCCTCATCGCCCGCGATGGCCTCGATGTGGCCGAAACGCGAGCCCTGGGCCATTACACCCACGAAAAAAGCCCTGTCGCCTGCGCCGCGGCACTGGCGACGATCGGCTATATCGAGGAACACGCTCTGGCCGAAAAAGCCCGGAGACTGGGTGAAAAGGCCCTCGACCGGATGGGCGAGATGATGGAGCGGCATCCCCTGATCGGCGATGTCCGCGGTCTGGGGCTCTTTATGGGGATGGAACTGGTCAGGAATCGCACCACCGGAGAGCGGGCGGTGGAAGAGGCGGAGTCGGTGATGTACGCGGCCCTGTCCCGGGGGCTGGCTTTCAAGCTGACGATGGGCAATATCCTCACGCTGACCCCCGCCCTGACCATCACCGCCGAGCAGATGGATCACGCTCTCGATATCATCGATGACTGTCTGACCGAAGTGGAAAAGGGAAGCTGAGACAGACCGCTCCTTGCGTGGATCGCTCTGCCCGCCCGGAAGGGCCATGCGTGAACGCGCGCCGGTCCTTCTGCCGGACGGTCACCGGCTGCCCATCCGGATCAGCTCTTCGATGTCCAGCAGCGGATCCAGCCGATCGATGACCGGCAGCGAGGTCTCCACCTCCGGCCAGCGCCGCTCCACCGTGTGATGCCGAAGCCAGACCGGCCGCATGCCCACGGCCTGCGCGCCGCAGATATCGATCCGCCAGTCGTCACCCACATAGACCGCCTCGTCCGGTTCGATCCCGAGCCTATCCAGACAGAGTATGAAGGGGGCCGGATCCGGCTTCGCCGGGATTCCCTCCTCGCCGGCCACGATGACCACCTCGAAAAACCGCTCGAGCTGCGGGTAATGGACAAGGCGGTGCTCTCCGTTGCGCTTCTGGCCCTGGGTGTTGGTGATCAGCGCCAGTCGGTACCGCTCCCGGAGCGCCGCCAGGACCGCCTCCGTCTCGGGGAAGACGCGGGTCTTTGACCGGACCTGCTCCCAGTACCCTGTCTCCCATTGCTCGAGAAGCAGGGAGTGGACCTCCCGACCGTATTGCCGCAGCACCTCCTCCAGGAGCCTCCTTCGGGAGAAATCGGAACGGGCGTGAAAGCGGGTCCGAACCTCCCGGTAGCCTTCCAGAAAACGCTCCCGGGCATTCGAGCCGCAGGCCGCAAAGGCCTTTTGCTGGATCTCCTTTTCAGCCGCGCGAAAGCCCTCCGCCGAATCGACCAGCGTCTGACCGAAATCAAGAACAATTGCCCGGATCATGGCATCCCGACCTCTGGAACGAAGGACAGCCGCCCGATCACAGGCGGCCGTCCGCAAGCCATCATGAAATGCAATGAAACTGAAAAGACAGGAGGTCAGTCTCTTCCATACTTTTTCAGGTAGTCTCCGAACAGTTCGTCGTCCGTCGGCTGGTAATCCGCGACAGGCGTCGCAACGCGCGTGTACATCACGAACTGCCGCCAGTTGATGTTGTCATAGCTTATATTGCCGGCCCAGGTCCCGCATCCCAGCGTGTCGGTGAAACCCAGATGGCTCGTCCAGCCGCCGCTGTTCGCCTCCGTATGGCCCATGTTGCACACGATGCGGCACACATTGGCCCGAAGCCCCAGCTTATGGATTCTCTCGTCTATCTTCGTCTGGATGTTCACCGAGTGCCCTTCGCCCGAAAACTTCAGGATCCGCTCCAATCGGTCGAGCATCTCGTCGAAGTCCGTCCACTTCCAGACGGTCAGGACGGGGGAGATCTTCTCCCCGGAGAAACGGTCCTCGGGACCGATCTTCTCCCCCATCACCATCAGGATCTTGGTCTCCTTCGGAACCTTCAGCCCCGCCAGTTCGGCGATATAGAGCGCCGATTTGGCCACGATGTCGCGGTTCAGGGTGTGGCCGTCGGGCCACATGGTCTTGCGCAGGATTTCGCGCTCCTCGGTGGAACACATATAACCGCCCTCCGCTTTGAGGGCCGCGATCATGACATCGAAGATGCTCTCCTCGATCGCGATCGCGTTTTCCGACGAACAGGACGCCGAGTTGTTGGCGATCTTGGACTTCTTGAGCTTGGCCGCCACCATGGGGATGTCCGCGGTCGCATCCACGATGGCGACCACATTTCCCGCTCCCACGGTCTGCGCCGGTACGCCCGCGGTGTACACGACCTTGACCAGCGCCGCGCCCCCTGTGGCCACCGCGTAGTCGCAGTTCGCCATCAACTCCTGGGTCTTGGCATTGCTGGTGTGCCGGATGCATTGAACCAGATCCACCGGCGCCCCCACCTTCGCCAGCCCCTTGCGGATATGCTCCACCGTCATGTAGGTGGCAAGCTCCGTGCGGGGGTGGGGCGAGCAGATGATCGCGTTGCGCGTCTTGAGCGTGCTCAGGGCGATGCAGCAGACTGTCGACTCGGGGTTCGTGCAGGGGACCACGTTCGCGATGACCCCGATCGGCTTCGCATAGGTCCGGATCCCCTTCGCCTTGTCTTCGCTCACCAGGCCGCAGGTCTTGACGCCGATCTGATCGTAGAGCGTGCCGCGGACTTTCGTCCCGATCTTGTGAACCTTGTCCTCGTACACGCCGATCCCCGACTTCTCCACCGCCAGCCGGGCCAGCTCTTCGGCTGTCTCCTTTTTCTGCAGCTCCCATCCCACGGCCAGCACCATTTCGTCGACCTTCTCCTGCGGCCAGTACTCGACGATCTTGAATGCCGCTCTTGCCTTTTCATACATGTCCTGAATATTGTCTTCCATCGGATGTCCTTCCTTTCCTGTGCGCATTGTTGTTATCCTGTGATGCGATTTCCACGCAGTCCCTTGTGCATCCCCATTCTGTTGAACATTTCCATACCACCGGCCCTAAAGGAAGAGGAACTTCTGAACGGTGAAGAAGGCGGCGGCCACCAAACCGCTTGCCGGGATGGTAATCAGCCATGCCATGCCCATGTCCTGCGCCACCTTCCAGCGGATCATCTTGGGGCGGAAAGCCGCACCGGCCCCCATCACCGACGAAGAGATCACCTGCGTGGTCGAGAGCGGAAAACCCAGAACGGCGGCCGCTTCTATGATGACCGAGGCTATCGTCTGCGAAGCGAAGCCGTGGATCGGCCGAACCTTGTAGAGCCCCGTCCCGAGTTTCTTGATAATCCGGCGGCCGCCGGAGAGCGTCCCCAGCATCATGGCCAGCGCGCAGGCAAAGATCACCCAGCCCGGGATCGGAAAGGCCCTGAGGTCCTGGAGCAGCTCCTGGCGCTCTTCATCGGCTGGCGCCCCGGGCACGCTATAAAAGGCAGCTGTTTCCAAAAGGGCGATCATCCGTTTGGTCTGGGCCCGGTCGAGATTCACCTCTTCATCCTTCTCCACTGCGGCGTTGAGCGTATCGGCCAGGCGACCATCAACCGCATCCGGGCTCACTCCCGGGGGCAGCGCGGCCAGAGACCGGACCAGAAAGCGGTTGA
>JBFMBA010000244.1:0-4473 GCA_040755475.1 Thermodesulfobacteriota bacterium | reverse complement strand
GCAATGGGATGCCCGACGGGCAGCGCGGTGTGCGTGGGGGCGCTCCCCGTGCTGTGATAATTCACATGGCTGACCTGTCGCGGCTTTGCCGGATCGGATATGTCCAGGATTGCGAAACCGTGATGCCAGAGCGATACATAGAGCCGATCGCCATCCCGGAGCGGGTGATGGATCCTGACCGCGGCGCCGGACCAGGACGATCCCCCGCCGGTCCTCTGTGGTCCGGGACCGCCCCAGCGGCCGATTTCCCGCGGCCGGGCAGGGTCGCTGGTATCGATGATCAGGGCGATGTCGCTGGGAAAGCCCTCGGCGCCGCCGCCGGCGTAGATCAGCTTGCGGGCGCAGTCGTACTGGAAACGGTGCATCCCGGATCCCCCCATACGGTGGAAGGCCGTCTCCCTGGGGCGGCGCGGGTCGGTGATGTCGTAAAGGGCGAGTCCTGCCGCCACATCCCCTCCACCCCCGTACCGCTCCACGTTGATGGCCAGCGTGCTGCCGCAGATCCGTGCCTTGTGGGAGTGTGTTCCGGGGCGCGCCTCGATCCGGGAGAGGACGCGGGGACGGGACGGATCGGTCACGTCCAGCAACGTGGTGGCCCACGGCGGTCCCATATGGCCGACGGCGGCAAGGTGGCCCTTCACGTCCACCATCCCGCCGCCCTCGAGATCCAGGTGCGCCACGCGCGTCACCTGCTTTGCCGAGACGACTCCCGGCGGTGCGGCAACTGCGGGGCCGGTCGAAAGAAGCATCATCAGCAATCCCAAGGACAAACATTTCCTCATCCGCCGCGGCGCTTGCGTACCATCATGATCACCGTTCACCGCCATGAAGGATCTCCCATTGTATCAAATTCACGTGTCTCGGTGCGGACCGAATTCGTTCAGAAATCGAATGGAAACCTGTCCGCAGCGCAACGCGGTGTCGATCTCGGACCTGAGGCATCGAGAACGATTCGCGTTTTTCAGCCGCTGAACCGGATGCACTTCCTCCGGTCCAGGAGGCAGACCAGGCATTCACGCATTCCTGGATCGTCTGCCCCCGTCCGTTACAGAAGTGATCACAATGGGCGATGGTTTCGACAGGGACCGGGGGCAGGAAACGCACCGCTCCCCTATGGAAATCCATCGTATCGCCGCGGGAGAGCTGCATCCCTTCCGCGATAGCGCCACCTTCGTGCTCGTAGAACGCGCCATCGAGGCACTGGGTGTCGGTCGGGATCAAAATGAACCCGGTCAGCATTCGCATGATGTGCCTCAAGGACAAAGAGACGCATCTGCGAAAGACTCCCTTTGGGGTAGAACCAGTATATGAAAAAGCAGCTCAGGGGGTCAAGGGAATTTGGAAGGATCTCAAAAGGGAAGGGTGATTTTCAACACGGTCGGCCCAGTATGGACAGGCCCGTTTGAAGAATTTTTTCGGAATCATCCCATACACCATCTTCACCTCGTTGACTGCCTCACCGATTCGAAAATCGACCCCTACGCTGGCCAATGCATACGCGTCTGCCGTTGACAGCCCCCCTTCCTGCCGGAGACAATCAACGGCTTCTTGCACCGCATGCTTCATCGCTGTATCCAGATCGGGATCCATCCCCATCGGGAAGTGGTACCGCGAGTCTTCCGCACGCGGCCATTTCATCCGCGCTCCTTTGCCTTTGTGGACAACAAATTGCAGGGTGGGTGTGACAGATGTCTCGATCGCGGTGCCGTCGATCTCCCCATCGCCCTGCGCTGCATGTCCATCCCCCGTATAGAAAAGGGCGCCGGTGTTGAAAACGGGGAGGTAGAGGGTGGCGCCTGTGGTCAGTTGTTTCAGGTCCATGTTGCCGCCCCAGCTCCCAGGCGGCTTGGTGCTTGTAAACCCGGAGCCCGGCGGCGGAGCAACGGCCATAATGCCCATGAACGGCGCCAAGGGTATTTCGATATCGCTCGAGAAGCGTGCGACCTGGCGTTCAAGGTCCAGCATGATGATTCTGGGTATCGACTGTTGCAGCAGGTCCGGCAGAACCCCAAATCCAGGCCCGGTGGCGTTGATGCCATAGGGAACGCGGAACTCCACGGCAAGAATCCGTACCTCGATCATGTCGCCGGGTTGGGCATCGGCGATATGGATGGGACCGGTCAGAATATGCACACCGGCGCCCTCGGGACGCGTCGCCCGCCGGAAGATATCGACGGCATCCTGCAGAACCCCGTCCTTCGGAACGCCTCTCTCTCCGAAGTATTCAACCGGATCTTTTTGGATGAGTCCCTGATGGGAGACCGTGTCGATCCTGACCGTTTGCCCTGAGCTGATCCGAAGCGCCGGCGGTGCGTTCGCCGGAATATGGCCCCAGACCACAGTCTTCGCGTTCGACCTCAACGCCATATCCACCGGCACGTTCGGGTGCGACTGATTTCCACGGTTCATTGCCTTTACCCTGCGGTATGGGAAACAGGTGCCTTGAGGACCACCCCTCGGGTCCTGATCTCGCTGGTCTGCGATTTCCGCATGCGGTGCACGGGAATATCCTAATCCATTCCGTCCGTTGCAGTCAAGGGGGTGGAGAAGATGCCGACCGTGTTGACATGAGCGGCTTCTTCCCCTATAGTCGCCGACAATGAAAAGGGGATTCTTGAAGAGCCCCGGGGCATTGCATGCGTAAAAAGGGAGAGATGGAGAGACAGTCCTGATGATAACCGAAGAAATCAAGAAATTACTGCGTGATATGGTGGGGCCTGAAAACATCCTCGATTCGGATCTCGACCGTTTCGGCTATTCCTACGACTCGTCGTTCGTACCGCTGCTGCCGGCGAACAAGCCCGACCTGGTCGTCCGGCCACTGACCGCGGAGGAGGTCTCGAAGGTGATGGCCGTCGCCCATGAACAGGGAATCCCCGTCACGCCCCGGGGCGCCGCGAGCGGGCGGACCGGGGGGAGCATCCCGCTGCGGGGCGGCATTTCCCTTTCCCTGGACCGCATGACGCGGATCGTCGAACTGGACGAGCGCAACATGATGGTGACGGCCGAGGCGGGGGTTCGCACCTTCGACCTGTACAACCGCTGCGCCGAAAAGGGGCTCTTCTACCCGCCCGACCCGGCAAGCTGGAAGTTCTCCACGATCGGCGGCAACGTGGCGGAGAACGCCGGCGGCATGCGGGCGGTCAAGTACGGGGTGACGGCGGACTACGTGCAGGGGCTCGAGGTGGTTCTGGCCGACGGCGCCATCCTCCATACGGGGGGCAAGACGATCAAGAACGTGACCGGCTATGACCTCACCCGCCTTTTCACCGGATCCGAAGGGACGCTCGGCATCGTGACCCGGGCGACGCTGCGGCTCATTCCCATGCCGAAGAAGCGGGGCACGCTGCAGGTGATGTGCCCCTCTCTCGACGAGGGGTGCGCGACGGTCCACATGATGCTCCAGGCGGGCATCGTGCCGGCGGCCGCCGAGATCATGGACCGGGTCTGCCTCGAGACGGTGGCCAGACACCGCAGGACGGAGCTCGATCCGGCCGTCCAGGCCTGTCTGGTCATCGAAATCGACGGGGACAGCGACGAGGCCCTCGAGAAGCAGGCAAGACAGATCGAGGCTGTGGCGAAGCACTGTCACGCGATCGGATTTCGCGTGGCCCAGTCGCAGCAGGAGTCGGACGAGCTCTGGGCCATCCGGAGGGGGATCAGCTCCGCGGTGGCCGCCACGGCGCCCAACCGCCTGGGCGAGGACATTTCCGTCCCGCGCGACGCCTTCCCCGAGGTCGTGCGGCGCATCCGCGCTATTTCGGAAAAATACGGGATTCCCATCGCCGTTTACGGCCATGCCGGCGACGGCAATCTCCATCCGTCCGTGCTCTGCGACCTGAGCGATCCCGAAGAGGCCGAGCGGGTGCACCGGGCGGTCGACGACATTTTCGCGGCGGCCCTTGCCGTCGGCGGGACGCTCTCCGGCGAGCACGGGATCGGGATCACCAAACGCCCCTATATCAACCAGGCGCTGGGCGAGACGGGCGTCAGAACGTTGAAGGCCATCAAGCGGGCGTTGGATCCGAAGGGGATTATGAACCCGGACAAGATCTGGTGACTGACGGCTTCGTAAAAAGTCCGGATGCTGCGTTGCGCTTCACCCTTCGTCACTGCGGCGTACAACATAAGTACGCCTCACTCCTCGGAACTCGCACGCCTTGCCTCCGGACGTTTTACGAAGCCGTACGATACAGGTGGGAATGACACTATCGGCACGCGAATGAAGGCATGAGAGGAACACAAGGTTATGCATAAGGACGCGGATGCGGCCATGCTGCAGAATGCCCGAAAGATCGTCGGCCAGTGCGACCGCTGCGGCGCGTGCCTGCCCGTCTGTCCGCTCTTCGGGACAAGGGATGTGGAAGCGTCGAGCGCAAGGGGGAAAAATGCGATCGTCCGCGCCCTGGCCGAGGGCGGCATCGATCCGGCCCCCGATGTGGCCAGGGCGGTCGACTTCTGCCTCCTCTGTCA
>JBFMBA010000243.1:0-2212 GCA_040755475.1 Thermodesulfobacteriota bacterium | reverse complement strand
CTCCGTGCACTTCGGAATAAATATATTTAAAGGTTAGACCATTGTCAACAAAAAAGCGTTCCCTTTCAGAGCGGTTCCGGTGGGCCATTTCCGGAAGCCCCGCTTCGGGGATATCTTCCCTAACGCTTCTGAACCGTGTTGGAAATTTTCTCTTCGGTGGCGATCACGGCCGAATAGTCCGCATCCCCTCTCCCGTCGGCCATGGCCTGGGCGTAGATCTGGCGAACCAGTCCCGCGATCGGCATGGGGATCGCCCTTGCCGCCGCCGTATCCAGCGCCAGCCCCATGTCCTTGAACAGGTGCTTCATCATGAACTGGGCCCTGTATTCCCCCTTCGCAATGTTCGGTCCCCGCGTCTCCAGTATCCGGGAGTGCGCCCCGGAATGCATGATCACCTCCATCATCAGCGCGACCGGAATGCCCTCTTTCGCCCCCAGGCACAGGGACTCTCCCAGGACGGCCATGTTCGCCCCCATGATCGTGTTGGCGATCAGCTTCATGTAGCATCCCATGCCGTTCCCGCCCATGTAGTAGACATGCTTCCCCATGGCGGCCAGCATCTCGCTGTGGGCGTCAAACAGGCGCCTGTCTCCCCCCACCTGGATGGTCAGCGCCCCCGCCGCCGCCACCCCCACGCTCCCCCCGACCGGGGCGTCGAGCATGTGCGCCCCCCTGCGGGCGACCTCGGCAGCGACGCGCCGGCTCACCTCGGGCGAGATGGTGCTCATGTCGATGACGGCCGAGCCCGGCCGCATGCCCTCGGCAACGCCCCCTTCACCCAGAACCACCGCCTCCACATCCCCGGGGCCGGCAAGCATCGTGATCGTCACATCGCTCTTTTCGGCGACTTCCCGGGCGGACCCTGCGGCTTCGGCCCCCAGCCCGACGATCTCGTCCATCTTCCGGGCCGTCCGGTTCCACACCGTGAGCCTGTAGCCGGCCTTGAGCAGGCATTTGCTCATGGGGTTGCCCATCATCCCCAATCCGATAAATCCGACCTGTCCGGCCATGGAAGCGCCTCCCTTCGGTTTTCATCTCCGTCGCACAGCGATGCAAGCACCGGGGATCCCGTCCGCCCAAACGGGTCTAAGCGGGAATCACAGGCAGCATCACATAGGCATCCCTTCCGCCGCCGGCGTGGAGGGTCACCCTGCCCCCGAAGATCTTCGGCGGCCTGTCGCGGGGGTCGTCATGGAGAAAGGGACCCACGCCCGTGAAGAGGTTCTTCATGCTCGCCAGCCGTGCGGCGCCGCCCGGGTATACATAGTCCCTCCCGCGAACGGTGAGCCCTATCCGGCAGCCCTCGGGAACCACGATGCAGGTCGGCCATATCTCCACGTCCAGTTCGTACACCTCGCCGGGCGTCAGGGGCTGCTTCTCGTCGTGGGTGTGGTAGGGACGGTAGGGGGTCGTCAGCGCCGGAGCGAGTTTTCGGTGCGAAGCCCGCAGCCAGCCCTGGCCCACCGGAGTGTGGGGATCGAGCGCCCCCTGGAAGACCACCTCCCGCATATCCGGGGCGAATACACGCAGAACCAGGAACAGGTCCGCGTCCACGGTTTCGGATGAGACGAACAGCTTCGCCGCCGAGGGTCCGGTGATCTCGACCGCCTTTTCCAGCGGCGGCGTCAGAAAGGTCACGCCGTCGCCGAGGCCGTTGTAGGTCCTCGACCCTTCCCTGGAGATCGGTTCCGTGCTCAGGGCGCCTGGCTCGGGGTCGAGGTAGAACCGCGTCCACTCCGTCCTGGCAAGCGGCCATTCGCCCTCGGCCCGCTCGACGAACCGGTCGAAATGCCGCACCTGGAGCTGTACGCGGGGCTGCGACGGCCAGCCCGTATCCTCCCCCTTGAGGAAATGGCCGAAGAACCGCTTCTGCAGGTTCACGCCGTAATCGGTGTAGAATTCCGTCCAGTGCTCGATGCCGTGCACTTCCAGCCACTTCTCCGGTGATGCCGCGCGGACGAAGGCTTCAAAATTCCCGCGCGGGTGCAGCCCCTGACCGCCCCAGTTGGCCGAGGAAAGAAAGGGCACAGTCACCTTGGACCAGTCCGGCATCCGCGACTGCCAGTACTCCGAGGTGTCCAGGGGGTTGGCGAAAATATCCTGTCCGAAGTCGCGCCGGTTCGCCCCGAGTTCCTCCTGGGTCAGCGTCTCCGGCCCGGCCACCCAGCCGTCCACCATGGCGCTGCGACGACCGCGCGAACCCACCCCGTGC
>JBFMBA010000242.1:0-12374 GCA_040755475.1 Thermodesulfobacteriota bacterium | reverse complement strand
TTTTTCCTCGAGCACCATCTTCGCCAATCTCATGGCGGGTATCATGCTTCGCGTCACGAAACCCTTTCGAACCGGAGACTTCATCAGGGTGGAGGACCATTTTGGCCGTGTCGTCGAGAGGGGATTGCTGGACACGGAAATACAAACCGAGGAGAGAGATCTGGTCGCTCTGCCCAACACATACATGATCACCAATGCCGTGTACGTGACCCGCAGCTCGGGCACCATCGTCTCGACGACACTGTCCCTGGGCTACGACATTCACCATTCGCAAGTCGAATCTCTCCTGGTGGAAGCGGCCAAGGACTGCGAGTTGGAAGAGCCCTTCGTTCAGATCCTGGATCTGGGCAATCACGCCATCACGTACAAGGTGAGCGGCTTGCTGGCGGATATCAAGCAGCTCCTCACTGCCCGTTCGCATCTGCGGTGTCACGTGTTGGAGACGCTGCATGGAAACGGGATTGAAATCGTGTCGCCGGCCTTTATGAACCAGCGTCGATTGGCCGATGACCGGAAAGTCATTCCCGTCGAGGCCGATGCCGCACGCAAAAGCCCTCCGACCGTTTCCGTGCCCGAGAACGTGGTCTTCGACAAGGCCGATAAGGCGGAACAGGCGGAAAACGAAAAGCAACAGCTTCTGGATCAGATTCAGCAGTACGAATCGGATCTGGAGGAGGCCTCCGGGGAGGACAAGAAAAGAATCGAGGTGCTGCTGGCCGAATGTGAACAGAAGGTCAAAGAGATCGAGCAGCGGGGTGTCGAGGCGGAACCGGAGAGGACCGGCGTTGAAAAGCGCTCCTGAAGGCGGCGGCGCCCGGTGCGGGGAGCGCCTTGGGCGCCTCGGTCACACAAGGCAGATCCAGGAGGGAAGCATGAAACATCCAATGACCGCAGCGGCTTTTCTTGCGCTCTGTCTGTTTGCGGCAGGGCAAAGCGGGCTGTACGCCGATCCACCGGCGCCAAAGGGGCCGGCCGTGGGCCCGGAAACCGAAACCTGCATCGGCTGCCATGAACAGGTCACGCCGGGCATCGTGGCGGACTGGCGCAGGAGCCGCCATGCGGTAACGCTGCCCTCCGATGCACTCCGGAAACCCCCGCTGCAGCGCCGGGTGTCCGCAAAGAGCATTCCGGAACCTCTGTCGTCGAGGACTGTCGGCTGCTATGAATGCCACAGCCTGAATCTGGACAAACACGGGGATGCCTTCGAGCATAGCGGATTCAGGATCGCCGTCGTCGTCAGTCCGAACGACTGCAGGACCTGCCACCCGGTTGAGTCGGAGCAATTCGGCCATTCCAAGAAGGCGCACGCCATCAAGAACCTCATGGAGAATCCGGTCTATCGCATGCTCGTCCGAACCATCACCGGCGTGAAGACATTCGACAAAGGCAGGATATCGACCCGGGACCCCTCGGACAAAACCCTGCAGGAGACCTGCCTGGGCTGCCACGGCACGGTGGTCGAGGCCAGGGGATTGAAGAAGGTAGACACCGCGATGGGTGAGATGGAGTTGCCGATGCTGACCAACTGGCCCAACCAGGGGGTCGGCCGCCGGAATCCCGACGGATCGGTCGGGGCCTGTTCGTCGTGCCACCCGCGCCACAGTTTCTCGATCGAGGTCGCCCGGAAGCCGCATACCTGCGGTCAGTGCCATATCGAACCGGATGTGCCGGCGTACAATGTCTACAAGGAGAGCAAGCACGGCAACATCTATGAGTCCAAGGGGCAAACCTGGAACTTTTCAAACGTGCCGTGGGTCCTGGGCGGCGACTTTACGGCGCCCACGTGCGCCGCCTGCCACAACAGCCTGCTCACATCGCCGTCGGGCGACATCATCGCCGAGCGCACGCATGATTTCGGCGCGCGCCTCTGGGTGCGGATCTTCGGGCTTCCCTATGCGCACCCGCAGCCCCGGTCCGGGAACACGACCGTCATCAGAAACGCAGACGGACTGCCGCTGCCCACCACATTCGCGAACGTGCCCGCCTCGCCCCATCTGATCGACAAAGCGGAGCAGGACAAACGCATGGCAAAAATGACGGGGGTATGCAACGCCTGCCACGGGAGCACCTGGACGAAGGGCCATTTTGCGAAGTTCGACAACACGATCCTGGAGACGAACGCCATGACCCTCGCCGCGACGGGGATCCTCCAGGAGGCCTGGAAGCGCGGCCTCGAGGACAGGAGAAATCCCTTCGACGAGACCATCGAGCAGCTCTGGGTCCGCCAATGGCTCTTTTACGCCAACTCGATCCGCTATGCCTCGGCCATGACCGGTGCGCCCGACTACGCCGCGTTCAAAAACGGATGGTGGGAGCTGATGCGCAACATGACCGTGATGAAAGATACGCTGGATTACAAGACCCTGCTCAGGAAGGGCGGCAAGTGAGCACAGCGGGTCCCTGACGATCGAAGCAGCGACCTGCGGAGGAGGATCGGGATCGAATCCCTGTCGGCCGCCCAGGACAAACCCTGCACCCTACCGGTGGTCATGACGCCCCGCCCGGCGGGCGGGGCGTCACGGTCTGACCGGCCCGTCAGATCTTGATGTCCAATTCCTTGATCAAATTGCCGTAATCCTTGGAAGCCTGCTGCATGAAAGCGGCCCACTCCTTGGTGCCGAGGTAATCGATCGGCTGGCCAATCTGCGCCATGGTCTTCCTGAACTCCTTGTCCTCGGTGACTTTTTTCAGGGTGGCGGCGAGGTATTCGATGATCTCCGGCGGCGTGCCGAGCGGAACGGCGACACCCTTCACCGAACCCCAGGTGGATACATTGATGCCCTGCTCCTTGAGGGTCGGGACATTCGGCAGCGTGGAGTCGCGCTTGTCGAGCGCCACACCGATCGGCCGGAAGCGGCCGGCCTTGATGTGGGGAAGGACTTCGGAGGGATGTCCGCCGCCGATGGCCAGATGGCCTCCCGCTAGCGCCGTCACGGCATCGGCTCCGCCGGCGAAGGGGACGGTGGTGATGGGCAGGTTCGCGCGCTTCGAGATGGCCCGCATGACCAGGTCCACGGAACCGGCCGCGGTGGACACGGCCGCGGTGACCTTGTTCCCCTTGTTCGCCCACTCGATCAGGTCCTTCATCGATTTGATCGTCGATTTACCGCTCACGCAGACCACGACGGAGTGGATCGACAGTCTCGCCACCGGGGCGATGTCTTTCAGCGGGTCGAAAGGCATTTTCTGCAGATGGGGCATCACCAGATCGTGGCCGGAGCCCTGTCCCACGTATATGGTGTAGCCGTCGGGCTTGGAACGGATAACGAACTCCTCGCCCAGGACCCCTCCGGCGCCCGGCTTGTTGATGACCAGCCAGGGCTGGGGGCTGTACTTCGTCCAGATCTTTTCCACGGTGCGCGCCAGAAGATCGCTTGAACCGCCGGCCGAGAAGGGGACGATGGCCTGAATGGGCTTGCTCGGATATGTATCGGCCCCGAAGCAAGTGCCGCCGGCGAGCAGTGTGGCGGTCAGGACAACGACTGACAATAGTGTGATTTTCCGCATGTGTGTCATGTGTTACCTCCTTGATGAAAGTCGTTAGTGGATGGAGCTTCCTTGGGTATGACGGGGCCAAACTCTCTGGCCAGTCTTGCGATCCTTTCCAGGCGGGAAAACTTCATCGCGGGCGGCGCCGTATCGGCGATGCTCAGGATCAGGTGGTCGCCCGCCCCGATCCGGACGAAGAGATCATCCAGGTAGGCCTCGAATTCATAGTCCGACATCGATTCTTCCAGAACGGATATGGAGGGGATGCCGCCCCAGACGGTGATCTTTCCGGCATAGGTCTCCATGATCTCCTGGAGGGTCAGCGAGGTCATCGGCGCCGGACAGATCGAGTCGGCGATGTCGATCTTGCCGGCCAAGAAATAGGGCAGAAGCCCCTTGTTTTCACCGTCGGTGTGGGACAGCAAGAACTTGCCGGCGGCATGACACCGCTGGGCCGTCTCTGCCAGCGAGGGGGTGATGTGCTTGCCGACGAAGGGCGGCCAGGTGATCTGGACGTCGTAGTTCGTGCCCGATTGGATGATATCCGCAGGGCTGCCGACCGCCACATCGATCACCCGGTCGATGTAGGGGGTCATGCGCTCAGCCAGCCGCATCAACTCGGAATAATGGTCATGGTACTCGTAGACGAAAAGGTCGAAAGGCATCAGTTCATGGAGTATGTGGTGGATGGCGTTGGCCCCCATGCTGGCGGTTCCCACGATCAGCGCCCGCTCTCCGACTTCCCGTTTCAGTGCGGCGATCCCTTCGTAGCAGGGGTGGACTTCGGCGTTCTCGAATAGATAGGCGACCGCTTCGAAGTCCGCGGCGCTCTTGATGGCGTGCTCGCTGACGTGGGACAGGCTGATCCCCGCCCGCCGCATCGATTCATTGTAGATCGCCTTGGTGCGGATGTTGCCGGCGGGGGTGAGATACTCGACGACCACCGTATCCCCCTGGTACGAGATGTTGCGCCTGACGTCCCTGAACGTGGTTCGGTGCGGCATGGTCCGGACACGCCAGATGCCCAGCGCCCGGTCGACCACATCGAGTGAATCGTCATAGAGGGTGCGATCGGCCGATACGGTGTGGAAGCCCACGTCGAGATCTTCCACGATCTCAAACAGGGATGCCTTGCGATAGCGAACCGGCAGCGTGCCCTTGTAGCGGTTTGCGCTGTACCACAGATCGAGGCGGGGCACGAAGGGAAGGCGGTCGGTCGGACGCCCCTGCAGCGTGGCCAGCATTCTCTCCCGGTATGTCATCGTCCTACGGGGCTCCCTGTATTGCCTTACTGAACCGGTGGAACCGGGGACCGCCCCCGCAGTTTCTTCCTGATCGTGAGTGTGGACTGGACGATGATCAATATGACGAGGATGGCGATCATGGTCCCCGAAATCGGCCGCGACACGAAAATGGTCAAATCCCCGCCCGAGATGAGCAGGGACTGGCGAAGCGACCGTTCCACCATGGGCCCCAGCACAAAGGCGAGCGGCAGCGGGGCCGGATCGAAGTCGAGCTTGCGCATGCCGTAGCCGATGGCGGCGAAAAAGAGCATCGAGTAGATGTCGAAGACCTGGTTCTGGACGCTGTAGACGCCGATTGTCGTGAACAGGACGATGATCGGCGCCAGGATTCCGTATGGGACACGGAGCATCTGCACCCAGAGCCCGACCAGGGGAAGATTCAGGACGAGGAGCATCGCGTTTCCGATATACATGGACGCGATGACCCCCCAGAAGAGGTCCGGGTGTTCCGCGACCAGGAAAGGCCCGGGCGTGATCCCCTGGATCATCAGGGCCGCGAAGATCATGGCGATCGACGCGTTGCCCGGTATGCCCAGGGTGAGGAGCGGGATAAAGGACGAGCTCGATGCGGCGTTGTTGGCCGATTCCGGCCCGGCCACCCCCTGGATGACGCCCTGCCCGAATTGTTCGGGATGTTTCGAGCGCTTCTTTTCGATGGCGTAGGAGGCGAGCGAAGCGATGACGGCACCGCCCCCCGGTATGATGCCGATGAAGAACCCGATCAGCGAGCCTCGAAAGATGGCCCATTTGGAGTCCGCCCAGTCCTTGAGGGTGGGAAAGACCTTTCCGATCTTCGTGGTGACGATTTCGGTCTTGGCGGTCGATTCGAGGTTGTAGAGGATTTCACCGAGGCCGAAGACCCCCATCGCCATGGTGACGAAGTCGAATCCCCCCTGCAAGCCGATGCTTCCGAAGGTGAATCGAACCTTCCCGGAGATCGGGTCGAGGCCTACCATCGCGAAGAGCAGGCCGAGGATCAGGACGATCAGCCCCTTGACGATCGATCCGCCCGAGAGCGTCACGGCCAGCAGAAGGCCGAGGATCGTCAGGGCGAAATACTCGGGAGGTCCGAAGTCGAGGGCGAATTCGGCCAGGGGAGGGGCGAAGAAGGTCAGGCCGACGACGGCGATGGTTCCCGCCACAAAGGAGCCGATCGCGGCGATACCCAGCGCTGCGCCCGCGCGTCCTTTCTTGGCCATCTGATAGCCGTCGATGCAGGTGACGACCGAGGCCGCCTCGCCCGGGAGGTTCAGGAGGATCGAGGTTGTCGAGCCGCCGTACATGGAGCCGTAGTAGATCCCTGCCATCATGATGATGGCCGTTACCGGGGATGCGATGACATAGGTGATCGGGAGCAGGAGCGCAATCGTGGCCGCGGGGCCGAGACCCGGCAGAACGCCGATGGCGGTGCCGATCAGGGCGCCCAGAAAGGCGAACAGGATGTTCGTTCCCGTCAGGGCGATGGCAAATCCGTTGAGCAGGCCGGTAAAGACATCCATGCGGGCAGGTCCTCTATCTCAAGAACAGCTCCGGGGGAACGGGCACCTTCAGGAAAAAGACGAACAGTGCGTACATGGCCAGCGACCCGAGCAGCGAGATGACCAGGGTCTTGGGCCATCTCTCGCCCTCGATGACCTTCTGCCATGCCACCATGAAGACCAGTGTCGAGCTGATGTATCCGACGGACTCCATGGCCCAGCCGTAAAGCACCATCAGGGCCAGAGACAGGACCGGCCGGTGCCACCGGCGCGGCTGCGCCGGAGCCGCTTTTTCGCGCGTGAACTGGAGGATCCACATCCAGACAACGCCCAGGATCGTCAAGCCCGCCCCGCAGAGAAAGGGAAAAAAGCCGGCGTCGGGCACGTGGATCGAGCCGATGTTCAGCGTGCGCCAGCCATACACCATGACCGCCGCGCCAGCGATGGATGTGACCAGCGCCGTGATGCGTTCAGACGTTCTCACCGATGTTGTCTCTCATTTATTGAATACTTCGGGGTTGACGACGAACTGCGGCCGCCGGCCTGTCAGCACGTCCACAACCCCCTCCGCCGCCCCGGTAGCCATCCGGATGACGCACTCCCCGGTCAGCGCCGCGCTGTGCGGGGAAAGTATGATATTTCCGAGTTCAAACAGCGGATTGTCCTTCAGCGGGGGTTCCGGATCGTAGACATCGATGGCCGCCCCGGCGATAACGCCGGCCTTCAATGCATCATAGAGCGCCTTTTCATCGATCACCTCCCCGCGGGAGAAATTGACCAGAAATGCCGTGGGTTTCATCATGCGCAGCCGTTCGGCATTGACCAGACGCCTGGTCTCCGGCGTCAGCGGGGTATGGAGGGAAACCACGTCCGCCTGGCTGAAGACGTCGTCCATCCGGGGGCAAAGGGTGACGCCCATCTCCTGCGCCTTTTCGGGGGTCACATAGGGGTCGAAGGCGATGGCCTTCATGTTGAACGCCGCCGCGGCCCGCCGGGCCACCATCGAACCGATCCTTCCGATCCCCACCAGGCCGAGGATCTTGTCGTCCAGGTCGATGGCCCCGTAGCTGTTGCGAAGCTCCCATTGCTCGTTGCGGATCGCATGATCGTAGGTCACAACCCGTTTCGCAAGGGCGCCGATCGCGGTGAGCGTGTGCTCGGCCACGGAGGTGGCGTTGGCGTTCGGTGTGTTCGTGACCACGATGCCCTTTTCCGTTGCCGCCTGCACGTCGATCGTATCCACGCCCACGCCGTGCCGGCCGATCACCTTGAGGGCGTCGGCCGCCTCGATGATCTCCCGCGTGAAGGGCGCCATCCGGACGACGACCCCTTCGACACCCTTGATCTCCTTGATGACCGTCGCCGCCGACGGATCGGACGCCACGCGGACATCGAAGCGCTCGTCGAACACCTGCATGCCGCGTTCATGGATCGGCTGGACGATCAGGATCTTCTTCTTCATCGTTGGTCTCCTCGTTTGTTTGTATTGTTCACTCCTTGAGCATGCCCATGTCCGAAATCACCTTGCGCAGCTTCTCCCGGTTTTCCGGCGTCATGGGGCCGATGGGCAGGATCGCGGGCCCCGCGTCGATGCCGATCATGGTCAGGGCCTCCTTGACGACGACGGGGAAGGTGCCCAGGCCGAAGGCGACCCGGAGCGGCGCCAGCCTGAACTGGGCGTCGAGCGCCCGCTTGTGATCCCCCGCGATGAAGGCCTCGTAGATTTCCACCGGCACCCGCGGATCGACGTTTCCCGTCGCGCAGATCGAACCGGCGGCCCCGTAGCAGAGCGCCGCGTAGATCAGCGTGTCGCGCCCCATCAGGACGTGGAAATTCATGCCCCGGGTCAGGCGGATGTACTCGCCGGTGAGCGACATGTCGCCGCTGGAGTCCTTGATCCCGATGATGTTGTCGACGGCTGCCAGCTCCAGTACCGTGGCGACGGGGAAGGGAACCTGGGTCCGGTCGGGGTTGGAATAGAGCAGGATCGGCAGCTCCGGGCAGGCCTTGGCGATCGCCGTGTAGTGCGCGATCAGCTCCTTCTGGCTGGGGATGATGAAATAGGGGGTGATGACGGAAACGGCACTGACGCCCAGGTCCTGGGCCATCTTCGTCGTTTCGATCGTCTCGCGGGTGGTGACCGCCCCGGTTCCCGCGTACACGGGAACGCGGCCGCCTGTCTCGTCGACGACGATCCGGATGATCTCTTTTTTCTGTTCCAGCGTGAGGGAGAAGGCCTCGCCCTGGCTTCCCACGGGGAACAGGCCGTGGACGCCGCCGTCGATCAGGTGGTTGACGAGCTTTCGGGCGGAGGTTTCATGGATGCGTCCCGTCGCGTCGATGGGGGTAACCATCGCGGGGATGATCCCCTTGGGTGTGAAATCGGTCATGGCTTTCTCCTTTTCTATTTCGCCACGTCATAGGCGGCGAGCTTCTCGAGCGCCAGGACCATCGCGGAATGGTCCAGATCGATCCCCCCTCCCGCGGCGACGGCGTTGAACAGCTCCTGGGCCGTCGCGGTGTTGGGAAGGCTGAGCCCCATCTTGCGCGCCGACTCGAGGGCCAGGTTCAGGTCCTTCTGGTGCAGGCGGATCCGGAAGCCCGGCTGGAAGGTCCGCTTGATCATCCGCTCCCCGTGCAGTTCCAGGATCCGGCTCTGGGCGAAGCCGCCCAGGAGCGCCGCACGCACCTTGGCCGGGTCGGCGCCCGCCTTCGAGGCGAACAGGAGGGCCTCGCCCACCGCCTCGATCGTGAGGGCCACGACGATCTGGTTGGCCACCTTGCAGGTCTGGCCGTCCCCGTTTCCTCCGATATGGACGATGTTCTTGCCCATGATCTCGAAGAAGGGCTTGATCCGGTCAAAGTTCTCGACGGATCCTCCGACCATGATCGACAGCGCCGCGTTCTGGGCGCCCACCTGGCCGCCCGACACGGGCGCATCGAGCATGTCCACGCCCATCTCCTTGAGCCTTTTGGCGAAGTCCTTCGTGGCGATGGGCGATATGGAGCTCATGTCCACCACGATCGAGCCCGGCCGGATCCCCTCCGCCACGCCGTTCTTGCCGAACAGCGCCGCCTCCACATCGGGCGTGTCCGGCACGATGAGGAAGAGGGTGTCGGTCTTTTCGGCCACCTCCTTGGAAGAGGCGCAGGGAATCGCGCCCTCCTTCTCCAGTTCGGCGACGGCCGCCGGTACGATATCGTATACATACACCTTGTGGCCGGCCTTCAGCAGATGTCCCGCCATGGGCTTTCCCATGATTCCCAGTCCGATGAATCCGATTTCCGCCATGTTGTATCCTCCTTCATTCATGCTGTTTCCGGCAGGCATGCCGGCATTATCGCCTGAACATCCTGGATGTGCCGTTCTATCCGAGAGGTTTCCGTCCCTGCTGCATCACATGATAGCTATCAGAAAGAACAGCGGCTGTCAAAGGGAATACCGACGAAGCGGTCAGATAAAAAAGCCCTTCCACCCCACGCGGTTTCTCTGTTAGAATGCAAGCGATTGTGCGGCTTCCAACCTGCAGGGCGGGGTTTCACGATTAGTAAGGGATCCGGGGCTTGCGGTCGCGCACCCGGTCGGGGGCGACCGGGCTGTCGAAGCGAACGGCGGTTGTCCGCCGGTGCGAAAGGGCAGGGGGAATGGACGATCGGATACAGATGCCTTCGATGCGCCAGGTCAAGGGGTGGAAGAAACTCACGATGGAGAAGTACCGCCTCCGGGAGAGGCTCTTCCTGGCCGAGGGAAAAAGGGTCGTCGGGGAGCTCCTGCGAAGCGGCCGCCCGCTGGAAGCGCTGCTCGTCTGTGAAGGGAAGAGCGACCGGTGGGAGGCGCTCCTGGACGGGGTTCCGGCGGGGGCAGGGATCTACCGTCTGTCGGATCGCCAGTGGGAGGCCATGAGCCAGGATGCGGCGCCCGAGGGGGTCATCGCCGTGGCCGCGATGCCCCCGCCCCTGGATCCCTCTTGCCTGCCGGATCGGCAGGGACCCCTGCTTCTGCTTTACCGGGCGGCCGATCCGGGTAATCTAGGCGCCCTTCTGCGTACGGCGGACTGGTTCGGTTTCAGGACGGTGATCCTGAGCGCCGGTTCCTGCGAGGCGACCAACCCCAAGGTCGTCCGAACATCGATGGGGAGCCTTTTCCATCTCACTGTAGCCGAAGGGGTGGATTTCGAACGGTTCCTGCTGCGACTCCGGGGGCGATTTCACGTGGTGGGGAGCGCGGCGGATCAGGGGAGTCCTCCCCATCCCTGCGATGCCGGAACGGCGCTTCTGATGGGGAGCGAAAGCCATGGGCTGCCCGGTTCGCTTCTGGCCCTGGCAGACGAGAGGTGGCGGATCCCGGGCGGCAGGGGTGTGGAATCCCTCAGCCTTCCCCAGGCCGCGGCGATCATGATGTATGAGTGCACGCGAATGACGCAGCAGGCGGATGACCGGGGACGCACTCCCGCCTGGAAGGGGCAATGATATGGGGATTCCTTTGCAAAAGACCGGGAAACCCGCAGGTTTTACAGAACGCACCTCCACGGCATTTCCCTTGTCCTGAGCCGTTTGACGTGCGAAAAAGATCGCTTCACGGCCCATGCTTCCGGCGTCCTGAAGCTGGACATTTTCGAACAGCCCGTGAAATGGCATTGAGTAACCCATGGTGAGGGGGTCCGCGATGGAAGGATACATACAGGTGATGACGGCGACCGACAAGCGGGAGGATGCCGAGCGGATTGCCCGGTCGCTCGTGGAAATGCGACTTGCCGGCTGCGTCCAGATCGTGGGCCCGGTTGAAAGTATCTACCGCTGGAAGGGGCGGGTCGAAACGGCACGGGAGTGGCTCTGCCTGATCAAGAGCCGGGAGGACCTCTACGGGGCGATCGAGCAGGCGATCCGTTCGCTCCACCCCTACGAGACGCCCGAGATCATCGCCTCGCCCGTCACAGCCGGCAGCCGGGACTACCTTGAATGGCTGCGGAGCGAGCTGACCGAAGCCTGCGGGGACTGATCCTTCCGGCTTCCTGAATAACGCCGCATGCCGCGCCGAAGCTTCCGTCTTCGAGACTTCTGCGCAACCCGGACATCGTGTTCCGGAAGCCCGCACGGGAGGTTATCCGGGACTCTGCCTTATTTCAAAGCGCGAATGGCCTTCAGCTCCTCTGCGGTAATATCTTTTTTACGTTTCAGGGTCCAGCCGCCGACCCAGTCCTTTATCGTTTTGAGATTCGCGGCTTTCTCACCTTCCGTCGTACCCAGCCAGTCGTACATATTTCCCGGCTTGCCGTCCCTGGTGTTCCTGCCATCGTCAAGCCTTCGCATCAGCGCCCCGGTATCCTCCCCGTTCACGAAAATCATGAGGTTCGAGTAGGTATCCATCCGGGGGCCTTTCTGCAGGCCCTTGAACCCCTTCACGTCTTTCTTGAATTCCTGGATGGTCGGCGCGTCGCTGCCGTGGCAGGCCAGGCACCGTTCGGAAATGATTTTCTTCACGTCCTTCTCGTATGTCAGCTCGGTTTTCCCTTCCGCCACCGTCACGACGGCGGCAAAGATGGTCAGTACGATACCTATCCCTTTTATTTTCAGACTGTTTCCCGACATGTTTCCTTTCTCCTTTTTGCTGTTTCCTCCCGTGTCCGGGGCAAAGCGCTCGGATTCCTGCCGCCTTTTGGCTGCTGCCGCGGGAAGACCCTTGAGCAGGTACGGCTGTGAGGAGGAGAATAACGTGCAATCGCTCCTCTGTTGTGAGTTGCATTCCCTGGGTTTTACGCAACAACTATACCAGGAGGCGTACCGCGGCGGCCACCATCGATAATCGATTGAAATATCATGTGAAATAATTTATCGCTGAGGAGACCCCAGATGACGTACATTCAAGGGGCGGGGATTTTTTTCCCATGATGGCCCCTACACCATGGAATACGGGAATTTTTTAAGCACCCTTGCACCCTGCCGATTCTCCGTGATCGAACCGGCGGGCAGGATCGTGCCGCTGACGATGCCGTCCCTGATCAGCTGATAAGCCTTGCTCTTGTTTTTATTATTATTTTTGTTCCCGCCATATTCTGCCCCTCTGCCATATCACCGATGGGTGATGAGTTTCATGCCCAGCACG
>JBFMBA010000241.1:0-7240 GCA_040755475.1 Thermodesulfobacteriota bacterium | reverse complement strand
TCTTGGCGATCACCGGACCCAGCGGCCGGCCCTCGTCCTTCTCCTTCACCAGACGCCGGGCGTAGCTCGCCGCGGCCGCCGTCTCGCCGTGCATCACGTTGATCTCGGTGGCCGCCGTTCCCAGCGTGAAGGCGGTGTGGTTGTTCGCCGTCGGTCCTCCCATCACATAGTGGGCCGCCGCCGTCCCCTTCCGCAGGACGACCAGCATCATGGGGAGCTTCGTCTGCTCGATCGAGTAGATCAGCGACTGCCCCAGCCCCAGGAGTTCCGCCTTCTCGGCGACATCCCCCACGTCGATCCCGGAGGTATCCTGGAACCAGATTAACGGAATGCGGTCGCGGCCGCACTGGGTCACGAACTCGTTCATCTTGATCAGCCCCTGCCGGTAGAGCTTTCCCCCGACGGCGCCATAGGCGTTGGTGTATTCGGGGTAGTTCGGCAGGAGTCCCTGACGGTTCCCGATCACCCCCATCAGGAAGCCGTCGATCTTCACCAGCCCCGTGTAGACCTCAGGTCCATAACCGGAGCGAAACTCCAGGTGCTCCGAGTTGTCCACGAGCCGCGCCAGGACATTGTCGAAATCGTAGACGGCCTTCGTGTTGACGGGCACCAGGAACGGGATCTCCGCCGGGTCGTATTTCGGTTCGGCGGGGGCGGCCACCCGGAAAAACCGCGGGTCGTAGGCCGGCATCTGGGACATGTACTCCTTCAGGGCGTCGAGGACCTGCGTCTCTTTCTCGAAGACCGCCCGGAAGAACCCCGTCTGATCGTAATGGATCTTCACGCTCCCCGGGGGGACCGCCTTGAAGTGGCGCGTGGCCTCGATCAGCTCTTCGGCCCCCGCCTCGTCGAAGGAGCCCTTCGGGCTCATCCCGCTGACGATCCCGCCACCCCCGACGGCGATGTTGCAGTTCTTGTGGGCCAGCAGGATCGTCGGGCTGATCCCCTGGTACCCCCCGCCCGCCGGGTTCGTCCCGTAGATCCCCGCCATCACGGGAATGCCCAGCTGCTCAAGCTCCGCGTGGCGGAAAAAGCATGTGCCCTGGCCCCGCCGGTTGGCGTACACCTTCTCCTGTTCCGGAAGCTTCACCCCCGAGCAGTTTACCAGCCACACCAGGGGCAGGTTCATGATCTTGGCGATGTCCGTCACCCGGAGGTTGTTGTCCGCCTGGCCGGCGATCCACGCCCCGGCGATCCATTTGTTGTTGAACCCGATCAGGACGCACCACTTCCCCGCGATGCGGGCCAGGCCGTCCACGACGCCGGTGCTCCCCGATTCCTCGTTCTCCGGGTCGTAGATCGTGTGCAGGGGGCGGAACGTTCCGGGATCGACCAGGTATTCGATCCGCTCCCAGACCGTCATCTCGCCGCGCTTGTGGACCAGATCGGCGGGGATGCCCACGTTCCTGATCCGCTCCTCTTCGGCTTCCACCGCCTTCATCACTTCCTCGATCTGCGCGATGTTCGCCTGCATCCGTTCCCGCTGGGCGGGCCGCAGGGGCTTGCCCAGGTCATCCATCTTTTCGAAATAGGGTCTCATAAGTATCCTTTCATTCCTCCGTATCCCTCAATCAGTATAACACCGTGGAGGCCTCCCTTTCATTCAGGAGCCGGGGGATGGTCCCTGAGCGAACCATTGTGAAATTCCCGGGGTGCCCGTTTTGGCGAGAAAAGCGCCCGCGAAGCGGCCAATTTCCACTGTATGAGCCCAAAGGGCGAGTTTGGAAATTGGAGCCCCCGAGCCAATGAACGGGCCAGGCATTCCACAGGTGAGCGATGGGACATCACCCGGCCGCCTACCGGTTTGCCTTCCGTATCCCCAACTGGTCCTGGGCCATGATGAACTTGCAGATGTTCGCCGATCCCTCGACCATCGCGTAGGTCGGCGCATCCCTGAAATACCGCGCCACCGGGTATTCCGTCGAATAGCCGTAGGCCCCCAGGATCCGCATCGCGTACTGCGAGCACTTGTAGGCCAGCTCGCCGGCCAGGTACTTCGCCTGGGCCACCTCCAGGTTGTTGCTCAGGTTCCCCTGGTCCTTCTGCCAGGCCGCCTTGTAGACCACCAGCCGCGCCGCCTCGATCTCGGCCACCATCTGGGCGATCATGTCCTGGTTCATCTGGAAATGGCCGATCGGCTGGCCGAACTGCTGGCGTTCCATCGCGTATTTCGTCACCGTGTCCAGGCACGCCTGCGCCAGGCCCACCCCGCCGGCCGCCGCCGACAGGCGCGTCTGGGCCAGGGACCCGAAGACGATCTTCGTCCCGTCGCCCGGCTTCCCCAGGATGTTCTCCTTGGGCACCCGCGTGTCCTCGAGAATGATCTCGCCCGTGGGCGAGGAGCGCGACCCCATCTTGTCCAGATCGGTGACGGTGATCCCGTTGAAGTTGTCCAGCTCCACCACGAAGGCCGACAGCCCGCGCCCCCCGGCCGAGCGGTCCGTGTAGGCGTAATAGATGTTGATCCCTCCCACCGTCGCGTTGGAGATCCAGGTCTTGGTCCCGTTGAGGAGCCAGTGGTCCCCCTTGTCCTCCGCCGTCGACTTGATCGCCATCACGTCCGACCCCGCCCCCGGCTCGGTGATCGCAAAGGCGCCCAGGGTATCGGCGTTGACCAGCTTGGCGACGTACTTCTGCTTGAGCTCCTCGCTGCCGTAACGGTAGATGGTATAGGCGCAGCCGATCTCCTGCATGTTGATCTGCACCCGGAGCGAACTGGAAGCGCGCGCGATCTCTTCGGTGATGATCGCCGCCGCCAGCCAGCCCATGCTGTTTCCGCCGTACTCCTCGGGGATGACGGTCCCGAAAAGACCGAGCTCCGCCATCGGCTTGACCACTTCCTTGTAAGGGAAGTAGTGGTTCTTGTCCCATTCATCGGCGTAGGGTGCGATCTTTTCCGTCGCAAAGTCCCGCACCATCCCCTGCAGCATCGTCAGTTCTTCCGATAATCCAAAATCCATGTCTCGTCTCCTTACAATGGGTTCCCGATAGCGTGGATCGGGTATATCACGTTTGCCTCAACGGCATCTTCTGCAGCCTCTCAAGGCCCTGATGGACCGATCCACAGTTGGGTCCGCAGGGGACGCTGAGAGGATCGGGAACAGGGACTGACATCGCAGAACGGATGGCCGTATTCATGACAGGGTGGCATCGCATAGCGGCAGGAGGTTCATCGTATGGAACACTATTTTGCACTGTAGAATAAATAAACCGAGGTCCTTTGGGTTGTCAAGGGTTTTTTCTGCGCTGTCCGCAAGAAGGCCGGCCATGTCCATGACGGTTTCACCCATCCTCACACATTGAAGCGGAAGTTGATGATGTCGCCGTCCTGGACCACATACTCCTTCCCTTCGAGCCGCAGCTTTCCCGCGGCCTTGGCGCCGGCCTGGGTGCCGCCGCAGGCGATGAACTCCTCGTAGGCGATGACCTCCGCCTTGATGAACCCCCGCTCGAAATCGTTGTGGATCGTTCCCGCCGCCTTGGGGGCCTTGCACCCGGCCGGAATGATCCAGGCCTTGACCTCGTCGTCGCCCACGGTAAAGAAGGCGATCCTGCCCAGCAGCGCGAAGGATGCGCGGATGACACGCCCGAAGGCGGCCTCCGCGATGCCGAGCGAGTCGAGAAACTCCTGACGCTCCCCGGGGGGAAGGGCCATGAGTTCCGCCTCGATGGCGCAGCAGATTCCGATGACGGGAACGGACAGACCCGCCTCCTGCGCGAAGGTGTGGGCGATCTCCGGTTTCTCCTCAGGGGTGTTCACCACGACCAGTTCGGGCCGGATCGTCCAGAAGGAAAAGCTCCGGATCCCATGACGTTCCTCTTCGGTCAGGGCAACCTCACGGAGGGGGTTGCCTCCTTCCAGCTGCTCCTTCAGGCGCGGGAGGACCTGGACGTGGAGGAGGTCCTGGGGGGTCATGGGCTTCTTTGCCATCTTTACCAGACGCTCCAGGCGGTTCTCGACAATCATCAGATCCGCCAGGATCAGTTCGTCCGCGAGCTTCCGATAACGGCTGAGAATCTCCGCAACGCCGGTCGCGGTGAAGGCGTCGACCACGTGGAGGAGGCCCTCGGCGCCGGAAAGGCTCTGGCGAACGGCGTTCCATGCCTTTTCACCCACGGCGTTGACGTCGCTGAAGGGAACCTTTGCCGGCGCGACCCTCTCGGGCCTGAAGATCTCCACCAGGCGGTCGAAACGGGCGTCCGGCACCGCCGCAAGGCCCTTGATGCAGACTTCCCCGTGCATCTCCCGGCTCCGGACCCCGGTCATGATCTCGAACAGTGTGCTCTTCCCGCTCTGGGGGAGCCCCAGGATGCCGATTTCCATGATTTTCAGCCGAACGCCTGTTCAATTCTCGCCATCGCCTCCTCCAGGCGGGCGTCGGGGACGGTGAGCGAAATCCGGATGAAGCCCTCGCCATACTGGCCGTAAGCCGTTCCTGCCGCAACGACCACGGCGGCCTTTTCGAACAACTGGTTGGTGAAGTCGATCGAGCTCATCCCCTTGGGCGTCGGGACCCACAGATAGAAGGTCCCCTTCGGCGGATTGAGCCCGATGCCGATCCGCTCCAGCGTCCCGAGCACCCGCTCGCGCCTGCGGGCGTAGATGGCGAGCATGTGGTCGATGTTCGCCGACTCCTGGCGAAGCGCGAGGATGCCCGCATACTGGACGGCGTTGAAGATCCCCGAGTCGGTATTCTCCTTGACCTTGCTGATCGCCGCAATGAGGTCGGGATTTCCCAGGGCCATGCCGATCCGCCAGCCGGTCATGTTGTAGGGCTTGGAGAGCGAGTTGAGCTCGACGCCCACGTCCTTGGCCCCTTTGGCCGAAAGAAAGCTCAGCCGCTCCTGGCCCTCGAAGACGACCTCGCTGTAGGGATTGTCATAGCAGACGGCGATGTCGTTCTCCCTGGCAAAGGCGACGAGGCGGTCGAAGAACTCCCGGGTCGCGCAGGCGCCGGTCGGGTTGTTCGGATAGTTGAGGAACATCCCCCGTGCCTTCTTCAGGATTTCCCCGGGGATCTCCTCGAAAACAGGAAGATAATCGTTTTCCGGGCGAATCGGGACATTGTAAGGTATCCCGCCTCCCATCAGGATGCTTGCCCGATAGGCGGGATACCCGGGGTCGGTCATCAGCACCACATCCCCGGGATTGATCCGGGCCAGAACGAAATGGTGGCATCCCTCCTTCGAGCCGATCAGGCCCAGGATTTCCGTCGCCGGGTCGAGCGACACGCCGTACCGCGTCTCGTACCAGCGGGCGACCTCCTCGCGAAAGGCGAACATCCCCTTCTCCTCGTCGATGGGATAGCGGTGGTTTTCCGGAATACGGGCGGTCCGGCAGAGCTCTTCGATGATCGAATCCGGTGTCGGTTCCACCGGGTCGCCGATCGCCAGGCTGATGACATCCACGCCTTCGGACCTGGCCTTGGCAATCTTCTTCCTCAATTCCATGAACAGATAGGGGGGTATCTTGGTCAAACGTTCGGCAATCTGCATCGAAAAATCTCTCCTTTCAGCGATTATCTGACACCAGACAAGACTTGACGATCACTCCCGAAAGCGCGAATCGATATTTTTCCGGGGCCCCTGCCCCCGCAGCGAAGCGGCCGCAAAAGCAACTGTCTGAGCGCCTCCGGGCGCGAGTTTTGCTTTTGCAGCGAAGCGAGGAGGCGCAGGGTCGGAAAAAGATCTTGAGCGCCGAGGGAGTTGATCATCAACGCCTTTCACTTTCCTTTCCAGGCTTCATCCCAGAGTTTGCCCTCATAGACTATTTTGACCCGTCCCTCAAGGTATACGTTCGTGAATCCTTCCTGTGTCGCTTCAAAATAGATCCGGAGAAGCTCCCCCCCCTGCACCCGGACGTCGACCGGGGATTGGACCATCCCCCTGCGTGCCGCGATCAAGGCCGAGGCGACCGAGCCGGTCCCGCAGGCCAGGGTCTCGTCCTCCACGCCGCGTTCGTAAGTTCGGACCCGGATCGTGTGACCATCGAGTACCGTGACGAAATTGGCGTTCGTTCCGGCGGGCTGGTAATGCTCATGGTAGCGGATGGCGCGGCCCGTATTGAAGACGTCGAAGTCGTCCGGATCGCGGACGAAATGGATGACATGGGGCACGCCGGTATTGATGCTGTGGACGAAAAGCGTCTGGTCTTTGATCGCGATCCTGTCGTCGATCACGAGGTTTCGCGGGTCGGTCAGGCGCAGCTTCACCACATCGCCCCGCACCTCGGCGTCGATGATCCCGGCCACCGTCTCGAAGGAGACCTTATCCCCGGCCATACCCGTCACGTGGGCAAACAGGCGGGCGGCGCACCGGCCGCCGTTGCCGCACATCTCCACCTCCGAGCCGTCCGCGTTGAAAAACCGCCACCGGAAATCCACCCGGTCCGAGGTTTCGATCAGGATCAGCCCGTCCGCGCCGACGGAGCCCTTGCGCTCGCAGATCCGTTTGACGAATTCGACGACGCCTCCCACGTCGAGGGCGCCCCGCCGGTTGTCGATCAGAATGAAGTCGTTCCCGCTTCCGCTCATCTTGAAAAAATCGATCATCATATCCTCCCGTTCACCTTACGTCAGATAACAGACCGCCCTCTGGCTCTGCGGGTCGGCGACCACGTGGGCGTAAAGCCCCCCTGTGGTCGCCGGCAGGTCGAAGACGCGGACGACCTCGGCAAACCGCTCTGCATCAGGGACGAGTTCCGTCAGCACGTTCAAAAGACCATCGAAGACCTCCCCGTTGAACTGCGATTCCGGATCCCCGGGATAGACGGGCAGATAGATGATCTGCGCCTCGACCAGATCGAGGAAGAAATGGGTCCCGTAGGACACCTCCGGGACCTGCCCCGCCTCCTCCCGCGCCATCTCCACCAGCACCGCCGTATTGTTGATGTCGGCATAGGTGACGTTCACGCCGAGCTCGATGTTGCTGCTGCCCCAGCGGCCCGGTCCCATCATCAGGATCCGGCCCGCTGCCACGGTGGGGTGCTCATTGATCCGCCCGACGATGCGGCCGAGGGATTTCTTCACCTCCGGCGTTCCGATGGCGCCGTACCGTGCCGGGTCGATGTAGAGAAGGTAGCGGATCGGGGGGGTGACGCCGCCGCTGATCGTGCGGCTCGACCGGAAGAGGATCCGTTCGGGCGGGATGTCCCCCGGAAGCGTGATCGATCCGGTCACCCCGGGGAGACGCATGGGACGGCACTGGAGGAGGTTGACGCAGACCCGGCCGTTGCCGTCCA
>JBFMBA010000240.1:0-8244 GCA_040755475.1 Thermodesulfobacteriota bacterium | reverse complement strand
CCGCGACGCTCACCGCGCCGCAATGGTGGATGGGAGAAAACAGAGGCTGGGTCCGATCGCCGGCCGGGATCAGGATGCCTCAGCGGATCATCGCGGACGGCCAGACCGAGTTCACCGCCGAGTACCGGCAAGGGCTGAAGCGCTATCTTCAGGTTCAGACCCTGAGCCTCATGAATCCCTGCCTTGCCGTGTCCACCGCCGCCGCCTTGACAGGACCCTGGTCCAGACAGACTTGTTTCTTTGTCCCCCCCGAGCGCGGGGCGCCGGACCTCCTGGTCTATGCGGGCAAGTCGCACCCCATGCTGCGCGGGGCGGAGATGGTGTTCACCTACGTGGCCAACACGACCAGCGAGGAGCGGCTCCTCAACGACATGACGATCTATTTCCCTGTAGTGCTCCAGGGGCGGATCGGGACCGAAGGTCCGGATTCCTGAAGCGATGCAGGGCGATTCGACGAGGCAACGGTCATGAAGCTGACGCAGAAGGAATTCGACCGGGCGGTCCGGCGGGCCTATGGCCGCATTCCGGCGGAGATCCGGGAGCGGATGGAGAATGTGGTCATCACTGTAAAGAAGCGTCCCCCCCGGGAAATGCTCGAGGAGATGGGATATCCCCCGGACGAGCCGCTCCTGGGACTTTACGACGGCGTATCCCTTCAGGACCAGTCCTTTTTCTCCTCGCCTCCCCTCCATCCGGACCGGATCCTCGTTTTCCAGGAACCGTTGGAGGAGATGTGCGGGAGTATGGCCGAACTGGAACGGGAAATCGAGATTACCGTCGTGCACGAGATCGCCCATTTCCTCGGGATCAGCGAAGAGCGTCTGGAAGAGCTGGGGTACGGGTAGGGAGCAGCAACAAAAACGTCCACCACGGGAAAACTCCCGAAGTGGACGCCGTGATGTGGGTGTGAGATTCTGTTAGTATCGGCCGCGGCCGCCCCGGAAACCGCCGCCCCCGCCCGGGCCTCGCCCGCCGCCGTCCCGGCGCGGCCCGCCCGATTCCGTCTTCGGCCTGGCTTCATTCACGGTGATCGTCTTGCCGTCAAGCTCGCCCCCGTTGAACTTCTTGATGGCTTCCTGGGCGCCCTCTTCCGTCTCCATCTCGACAAAACCGAACCCCCTGGACACGCCTGAAAATTTGTCCTTAATGATCGACGCCGATGCGACCGCTCCCGCTTCGGAGAAATTGTTCCGCAGGTCATCCTCCGTTACCTTCTGCGACAGGTTTCCCACATACAGATTCTTGTTCATGTTCGCCTCCTTTTTGTTTGAGAAATGCCCCCTTCATCCTTCCTTGGCGAGAAGAAGAGATGGTTCACGTCCATGACATACAGATCCCTGTCGAAGCATGGTTCCTTTTTCAACAAAAAACCGCCGAGACTCTGAAGAGTCTGGCGGTTCACCCACGCTTCAAAACGTCTTATGTCCCGCATTCGCCGGCCGATCCCTGGACGTCCGCCTTGCATCCCCCGGCTGTCACACCACTCTACGCGGATCCGGGAAATAAGTCAAGTCATTTCTTCCAGCGCTTATGCAATTAATACTTGACTTTTCCATCGGGGGCAAAGTACACTTCCGACCAATAAGTTTGGATGAAGACATCATGATAGATGAGGGCGGCCACCAAACTTTTTGCAAGTTCCGGTGGCTTTTTTGCCTTCTGTCATTGTGCAAATCCGACTTAAGGAACGATTTGAGAAAGGAGGATGCAGAAGATGGCGGAAGGCAAGGTGAAGTGGTTCAATGAGCAGAAGGGCTTCGGATTCATCCAGAATGATGAAGGGGGTGATGTGTTCGTTCATCACAGCGCCATTCAGGCCGTCGGCTTCAAGACCCTGACCGAGGGTCAGCGTGTCAGCTTCGAAGTCAAGCAGGGCCCGAAGGGTCCCGCGGCGGAAAACGTCAAGGCCTTATAACTCCCTTTGTAGGATTGCCTGTCACAAAAAAGCACCCCCGGCCCGCTCGACGGCTCGGGGGTGCTTTTTTTCAACCGCCGCGCTGCCGGCCGCACAGGATGAACCGGCCGGCGGCTTCAGGATTCAACCCAGCTTCGTGAACGCTCCAGCGCCCGCTTCCACCCCCGCAACAGCCGCTCGCGCTGTTCGCGGTCCATCTCGGGCCGAAAGGCTCTTTCCGTACCCGTCCGATCGCCGATCCCGGGCAGGCCTTTCCAGAGGCCCACGGCCATGCCCGCCAGAAGGGCAGCCCCCAATGCCGTCGTCTCGAGGACCGGCGGCCGCACAACGGGGACGTCGCTGATGTCGGCCTGGAACTGCATCAGGGTGTCATTCACGGCGGCGCCGCCGTCCACCCGCAGCACCGAGATGCCGATGCCCGCGTCGGCCCGCATGCAATCCAGCAGATCGGCGGACTGATAGGCAATGCTCTCCAGCGCGGCCCGCGCGATATGGGCTGCATGGGTGCCGCGGGTGATTCCCACGATGGTCCCCCGCGCATAGGGGTCCCAGTGCGGCGCCCCCAACCCGGTGAAAGCCGGCACCAGGTAAACGCCCCCTGCATCGGTTACCTGCGCCGCCAGCGCCTCCACATCGGCCGACGAACCGATCAGCCCGAGTCCGTCACGCAGCCACTGGACGACGCCTCCCCCGATGAATACGCTTCCCTCGAGTGCATAATCCGTTCTGTCTCCGATTTTCCAGGCCACCGTGGTGAGCAGGCCGTTGGCGGAAATGACGGGGGTCGTCCCGGTGTTCATCAGCATGAAGCAACCCGTGCCGTAGGTGTTTTTCACCATCCCCGCGCCGGTGCACGATTGACCGAAGAGGGCCGCCTGCTGGTCGCCGGCGGCGCCGCCGATGGGTATCCCCGCCGGGAAGGCCGGACCCTGCGTCTCCCCATAGATTTCGCTGGATGTGCGTATTTCCGGAAGCATCTCCCGGGGGACCCCCAGTATCCCCAGCAGTTCATCATCCCAGTCGCCCGTATGGATGTTGCAGAGCATCGTCCGGGAGGCGTTGGAGAGGTCCGTCACATGCCGCGTTCCCCCGGTGAGGTTCCAGATCAGCCAGGTGTCCACCGTACCGAAGGCAAGGCGGCCCTTCTCCGCCATCCGGCGTGCATCGGGGCAATGGCCCAGGATCCAGGCGATCTTCGTCCCTGAAAAATAGGCATCGGGCAGGAGGCCGGTCTTTTCACGGATGAGCGGCGCCAGCCCCTCCGCCCGGAGCCGGTCGCACAGATCGGCGGTGCGCCGGTCCTGCCAGACAATGGCCCTGTGGACCGGCCGGCCGGTGGCGCGGTCCCACACGAGGGTCGTTTCCCGCTGGTTCGTGATCCCGACGGCGGCAATATCCCCGCTCCCCAGACCGGCCTGTTTCAGGGCCAGCGTGGCCACGCCGGCCTGGGACTCCCAGATCTCGAGGGGGTCGTGCTCCACCCACCCGGGCCGGGGGTAGTGCTGACGAAACTCCTTCTGGGCGGAGGCGACCGTCAGGCCGGCCGCATCGAAGATGATCGCCCGGGAACTGGTCGTTCCCTGGTCAAGGGCCAAGAGCAAGGGCATGGGAACCTCCTGAAGCGGGGTGACCCGATCTGTGCCACCCCGGGCGCGCACGGCTATCGGGACGGACAGGATCTCGCCGGCTTATACCCCAGAATCCCGCTTCTGCGGAAGGGATTTTTTTGTGCCATCGGCCTGCCCGGGCGGAGTGAGGCGGACCATGCCCATTCTCGGGGATGGACCGGTCCGCCGCTCTCCTCCTGTTCCTAAAAAAAAAATACTCCACGACGGAACAGAAAAGCGGACGATTCACGTGCTAAAAAAACCGGACAATTCATTTGCTCCTGACAAGAAGGGAGGAAACAGTTGCCGAACCGGTCAATACGATGTATGTAAAGGCATGACACACCCATTGATCCCAGGAGGAACCCATGACCGAAAAGCAGTGGAACAAACCGCCGGAGATGCAGATCGACACCGAGAAGCAGTATCTGGTCACGATGGAAACGACGCGGGGGACCATCGAGCTGGAGCTCGATCCGCAGCATGCACCCATGACCGTCAACAATTTCGTCTTTCTCGCCTCACAGGGCTTTTACGATGACGTCACATTCCATCGCGTGATCGGCGATTTCATGATCCAGGGGGGCGACCCGACCGGAACGGGCCGCGGTGGGCCCGGATACCGGTTTCCCGACGAACTCCGGGGAAACCCGCTGACCCACGCCGCCAAGGTGATTTCCATGGCGAACGCCGGACCGGATACGAACGGGAGCCAGTTTTTCATCACCCACTCGCCCCAGCCCCATCTGAACGGCAAGCACAC
The DNA here is from genome assembly GCA_040755475.1 of Thermodesulfobacteriota bacterium. Taxonomy (GTDB): domain Bacteria; phylum Desulfobacterota; class Syntrophia; order Syntrophales; family UBA5619; genus JAKAFS01. The sequence continues at coordinate 3,959 of JBFMBA010000240.1, read as the reverse complement.
GGTCTTCGGAAAAGTGGTCAAGGGGCATGATGTGGTGGATGTGATCCGGCAGGGAGACCGGATGGTGCGGGTGTCGGCGGTCGCGATGTGAACAGGACCCCATGAAGGCGATGGCTCTGGCGGGGCTTTCCCGCTTTGCCGACAATCCGGCGCCCCTTCTGCTGTCCGAGGCTCCGGAACCGGCACCGGGCGGGGGCGAGATACTGATCGCGGTCTCGGCCTGCGGCGTCTGTCACACGGAGCTCGACGAGATCGAAGGCAGGACGCCGCCGCCGGCCTTTCCCGTCATTCTGGGGCATCAGGTCGTGGGAAAGGTGGCTGCTGCCGGATCCGGCGCCCGCCGGTTCCGCATCGGCGACCGGGTGGGTGTCGGCTGGATCCGCAGGACATGCGGCATCTGCCATGGCTGCCGGACCGGAAACGAGAATCTCTGCCGGCATTTTGAAGCGACGGGCCGTGATGCCGACGGCGGCTATGCCGAGTTCATGACCGTCCCGGAAACCTTCGCCTTTCCCATCCCGACCCTTTTTTCCGATGCCGAGGCGGCGCCGCTGCTCTGCGCCGGGGCGATCGGATACCGTTCACTCCGCCTGACCGGTCTTGCGAACGGTCAATCCCTCGGCCTGTCAGGCTTCGGCGCCTCGGCGCACCTGGTCCTCAGGACCGTCCGCCACCGGTTCCCCGCCACAAAGGTCTTTGTCTTCGCCCGTAGCGAGCGACAGCGGGCCTTTGCCCGGGACCTGGGCGCCGCCTGGACCGGAAGCATCGGGGATGCGCCGCCGGAGACGCTTGACGCCGTCATCGATACGACACCCGCCTGGAAGCCCGTCGTCGAGGCGCTCCGGCACCTGACCCCCGGGGGGCGCCTTGTCATCAATGCCATCCGCAAGGAGGAAACGGACAAGGCCGAACTCCTGCAGCTCGATTATCCTGTCCATCTGTGGATGGAAAAGGAGATCAGGAGCGTGGCCAACGTGACGCGCCGTGACATCACCGAATTCCTCGACCTGGCCGCGGGGATTCCCCTCCGGCCCGAGGTGGAGGAATATCCCCTGGCCGATGCGAACCGCGCCCTGGCCGAGCTGAAATCAGGCCACACCCGCGGCGCGAAGGTCCTTCGGATCGCATGACCGCAAAGAACGTTGACGCCGCGTCCTGCTTCCGCTACGAAACCCGGCCGCGTGCGGCGCTCCCGACCGCGGGAGAGCTTCCCGGTCAGGTTGTCCGCTTTTTCGATGCGCCCCCAGCCCCGCCTGCCGGACGGGGCCTGCAGGTTGCGATCCCGGTCAAGGAGGTTATTACCGAGTGAAGCCGCGCGCCCTTCTGGGGACCATGATGCCCCTGTTCATCGTGGGGCATTTCAGCCACCATGTCCTCACCTCGATCACGATACCGCTGATACCCTTCATCCGCAGTGCCTTTGACCTGGATTACACCCAGTCGGGTCTGGTCATCTCGGCTTTCACCCTTGCCAACGGCATCGGCCAGCTGCCCGCCGGCTGGCTCGCCGACCGGGTGGAACCCCGCAAGCTGCTGACCGTGGGCATTTCCGGCGTCGCACTGGCCGGTGTCCTGGTCGGCCTCTCCCAAACCTGGCTCCTGATGCTGGCAGCGCTGATCCTGATGGGGATCCTGTCCGGCGGTTACCACCCGACCGCGCCGCCGCTCATATCGGCGTGGGTAAAGCCTGAACACCTGGGACGTGCCCTGGGCCTGCACAACATCGGCGGAGGGGCAAGCCACTTTCTGACCCCCCTGATCGCCGTCGCCGTGGCCAACGCATGGGGTTGGCGCAACGCCTACATCGCGATGGGGATCCCCACCGCCCTGTTCGGCATTCTCTTCTATCTGCGCCTCGGCCAGCTCAACGCCCGGGAAAAAGCAGCCCCCGCCCCTGCGGGAAGGAAAGAAGGAGCGGCCTCCGCCCGGCCGGAGCCAATGAGCCGGATCGTCATTTTCCTGGTCTTCTCCACGTTCACGGCGGCGGTCATCCTCTCGGTGGTGTCGTTTGTCCCGCTGCTGCTGGTCGACCATTTTCACATCGCCAAGGAACGGGCATCCGCGCTTCTGGCGCTGATCTATGTGGCCGTGTTCTGGGCCAGCCCGCTGGGCGGCACTCTGTCCGATCGCGTGGGGAGCCTCCGGGTCACCTTCACGGTCTGCTTCCTCGCCGGTCCCGTCATCTTTCTGCTCACCGCTCTCCCCTTCGGATGGGGCATCCATCTCCTGCTCGTTCTGGTGGGAACGGTCATCTTCGCCCGGATGTCCGCCTCGGAGACCTTCATCGTCAGCAAGGCGCCGCCCGAGCGCCGCTCAACGATCCTGGGCATTTACTTCTTCACCGGCATGGAGGCGGGGGGCATCCTCACGCCGGTGCTGGGTTACGGGATCGACCAGCTGGGTTTCAGGACGGCCTTTACGATCGCCGGCGGCGCCGTTTTCCTGGTGACGGTGCTCTGCGCGTTTCTGCTCCGGGAGAAGGGGGGGCGGCTTCGTGAAAAGGCCGCAGACAAGGCGCGCGAGTCCTGAGGAATGAGGCGTACTTTGGCGTACGCCGCAATGACGAAGGAGGAAGCGCAACGCAGTATCCGGGCTTCTTGTGAAGTCGTAGGGTCACACCACCTGGATGATACCCTGCGGCGTCGGGACGACTTCGCCGATGACCGCCGCTTCGTCGATCCCTGCGGCGTGCATGCGCTTCAGAAGACGCTCCCCCGCGTCGGGGGGAAGGGCGATCAGCAGACCTCCCGCAGTTTGCGGGTCAAAGAAGACATCCATGAGCCAGCCCGGACAACCGGGGCCGGCCTCGATTTTCATTTCGCAGAACTTCCGGTTCCGGATGAGCCCCCCGGGAATGATCTCCTCCTCGACCAGGGCCCGGATCCCCTCGAATACAGGCACCGCGGCCGCGCGGATCCGCATGCCGGTACCGCTCCCCTCGGCCATTTCCAGGGCATGGCCGAGCAGGCCGAAACCGGTGACGTCGGTGCAGGCATGAACGTCGCCGATCTCCTCCATCAGCTCCGCCGCCCTGTTATTGAGTGTCGTCATGCACGCGACGGACCGGGCAACCAGAGACCCATCGGCAAGACCGCCCTTCAGGGCCGTGCTGACGATCCCCGTGCCGAGCGGTTTGGTGAGAATGAGACGGTCTCCCGGTTTTGCGCCGTTGTTGAACAGGACCCTGTCAGGATGGACCACGCCGGTGACGGACAGGCCGTACTTCGGTTCGTTGTCCTCCACGCTGTGACCGCCGATCAGCAGGACGCCCGCCTCCCGCATCTTGTCCAGACCGCCGCGGAGAATCTCGCGGAGGACCTTCGCATCCATGGTCTGGATGGGAAAGCAGACGATGTTCAGCGCGGTGAGCGGCCTGCCCCCCATGGCATAGATGTCGCTGAGCGCGTTGGTGACGGCAATCTGGCCGAAGGTATACGGATCGTCGACGATGGGCGTGAAAAAATCCACGGTCTGGATAATGGCCAGATCGTCGCGGAGCCGGTAGACGCCGGCGTCCTCCGCATGCTCCCTGCCCACGATCAGGTTCGGATCGGTGATGAGCGGCAGATCCTGCAATACATCCTTCAGGTCACCCGGACCTATCTTGCAGGCTCAGCCCGCACCGCGGACCGTCTCGGTGAGACGCACGCCGGGATGGCTGTTCATGAGCGATTCCTTTTCCGAATCGATTTACCCCGCGGCTCTGCGTCCCCGCAGGGTTGCGACAATCTAACAGAACGCGGCGGAGATTGCCAGCGCAAAAACCCTGAAATCCGTCTCCCTTCGGTCACTTTTTTCAACGAGGCTGCGGAAGCAACCCCGCCGGCCGCCATGGTGACGCTCCCGCCTGCCAGGCAAGGCTCCGGGGACGCGAAACCGGTCAATCACCGATCCGTCAGGGGGTCGCGATGCCGATCATTCCCCTTTACTTGTCACCGGCGATTGTGATAGTCATCGCA